>DAOMZC010000383.1:0-6355 GCA_035437965.1 Pseudomonadota bacterium | reverse complement strand
CGGCGGGCTGGGCAGCTGCGGCGCCTCGGCGATTACGGTGCGCGCGCCGGTGATGTTGGGAGCAGGTGCGGCACCACCGGAGTTGGGGGGACGGCCGCCGAGCGCAGCCGCGACTTCCGGCGGCAGCTCGGTGGCGATCTGCGTCTTCTGATCAGAACCTGCCATTGTGCTCCGAGGCGCCGGAGGGCTGACTGCCGGCGCAATAGATGGGTCCGCAACAAGGGGCGGAGTGGGACTGAGGGCCGCCGGAGCCGCGAGCGCAGCCGGGCTCTTGGCGATGGCACCGGCAGCTGCCGCCGGGTCCCGCGCGGGGATGACTTCGACCTCCTGCGATACCAGCACCTCCGCATCGAGCGGCGGTGGCTCGGCCTCCTGGGGCGCAACCGTTCGCCTGGGCTGCGGCGGTGGCGGGTATGGCGGAGCCGGATGCTGCGGCGGTGGCTGCTCGGATGGCGGTGGGTGCTGCGGCGACATCCGCGACGGCGCCGGCGGAACCGGAGGCAGCTGCCTGCTGGGGCGCTCCGAGGACGGGGGAGGCGGAACCGGAGACAGCTGCTTGCTGGGACGCTCCGCGGACGAAGGAGGCGGAACCTGAGGGAGCTGCTTGCTGGGGCGCTCCGAGGACGAAGGAGGCGGAACCTGAGGGAGCTGCTTGCTGGGGCGCTCCGCGGACGAGGGAGGCGGAACCGGCGGCAGCTGCTTGCTGGGACGCTCCGAGGACGGGGGAGCCGGGACCGGTGGCAGTGGCCTGCTGGGGCGCTCCGAGGACGGGGGAGCCGGGACCGGTGGCAGCTGCTTGCTGGGGCGCTCCGCGGAAGGGGGAGGCGGAACCTGAGGGAGCTGCTTGCTGGGGCGCTCCGAGGACGGGGGAGGCTGAACCGGCGGCAGCTGCCTGCTGGGGCGCTCCGAGGACGGGGGAGGCGGGACCGGCGGCAGCTGCTTGCTCGGGCGGTTCGAAGACGGTGGCTCCGGGGACGCGGCTGGGGTCGCTGACGCGGGCGGCGGCTCCGGGGGCGCAGCTGTCGGCGGCGTCGCCGCGGGCGGTGCTACAGAGGCAGATGGCGCGGGTGATGGTGCCGCGGGCGCTGCAGCCGGAGTTGCAGCCGTCGGCGGTACGGCAGGGGGTGCAGCCGGTAGGGGTACGGCGGGAGTCGCCGCCGGCGGGGGTACGGCAGGAGTTGGCGCCGGCGGCGGCGAGCTCGGTGCGGGCGGCGCGTTCTCGGAGCGGGCCGCCGGCTCGGCGGTCGGCGTCGGTGCGGTCGCCTGGGTCACCGGAGCCGCCGCGCCGCCCGGTCCTTTGAGCATCGACTGCAGGACCTTGGTCCAGTTGCGCGTCTTCTCGGGGAAGAGCGTGCTCATGAACTCGCCGAGCGACTGCGCCTCGTACTGATACTGCGCCACCGCGGTCAGGTGGCGGGCGACCTCGCCGGCCGACTGGTAGCGCTGGGCGCGGTTGGGCACCAGCATCTTGAGGACGATCTTTTCGACCTCGTCGGGGATCTCCGGGTTGTACTGCCGCGGCGGTGGCACGACGCCGTCGCGCACCCTCCGGATGACATCATGCTCGTCGGGCCCGAAGAACAGGCGGTGCCGGGTGAGCAGCTCCCAGAACACGATCCCCATCGAGTAGATGTCGGTCCGCCCGTCGAGCGGCTGGCCGGTGATCTGCTCCGGGCTCATGTAGGCGAGCTTGCCCTTGACCGTGCCGGTGGTCGCGCTGGAGGCCCGCTCGGCGACCTTGGCGATCCCGAAGTCCGAGATCTTCACGTCGCCCGAGAAGCTGATCAGGATGTTGTGCGGCGAGACGTCGCGGTGGACGATCTCCAGGGGCTTGCCGTGATCGAGCCGGGTGTGGGCGTAGTGCAGGCCCTTGAGCGCCTCGGCGATGAGGTAGACCGACATCGGGACCGGGAACCACACGCCGGCCTTGGCGGCCGCCTTCTCGGCCTGGCGCAGGTCGCGGCCCTCGACGAGCTCCATGGCCAGGTAGTAGCGCTCGCCCTCCTTGTCGAAGTCGAAGATCTGGACGATGTTGGGGTGGTGCATCTTCGCGACGAGGCGGGCCTCATCGATGAACATGCGCACCGACTCTTCGTCGCCGGTGAACTTGGGCAGGATGCGCTTGATGACCAGGTCTTTGGTGAAGCCCTCCGCCCCGAGCGTCTTGGCCCGCCAGACCTCGGCCATGCCGCCGACGCCGATGCGCTCGAGCAGGTTGTACTTGCCGTAGCGCTCGGGGGCCATCGGCCGCTGCTGATCGACAAGCGACGGCGTCGAGGTGAACGAGACCTGCTCGCCGGGGCCTTTTTCGGGGCCGGGCGGCTTGCCGCCGGGTGGCTCGAGTGCGGCGGCGGCCGGGCTGCGCGAGTTGACCATCACCCCCGGCACGAGCGAGGGCTTCTTGATCGCGACCCGGGCCGGCACCGCGGTTAAAGTAGGCGCCGAAGTCGAGGGGTCGACCCCCGGCGGCGCCGCTGCGGCTGCCGCGCCGCCTCTGCCGGCTCCCTTGGCCGGCGCTGCCCCCGCCGGCGCTGCGGCCCCGGCCGGCAGCGTGACCATGACACCGTCCTTGGGACGAGCCGAACCAGCGCCCGCAGGAAGTCCTACAGAGGGTCCTATAGAAGGTCCCGCAGAAGGTCCTGCAGAAGGTCCTGCAGAAGGTCCTGTAGACGGTCCTACAGATGAACCTGTAGGCGGTCCTGCAGATGGTGTAGTCGGCTTCACCGGCACAATAGCCACACTGACGCTCTACTTAACTGTATCACAAAGGGAGGCTAGGGCCTTCCTGCAGCTTGGCTCGCCGCTTGCCCCTACTCTTGCCCTCACCATGACGCCGCCGCCGCCTCGCGGCGGGTAAGTGGCGCGGCGGCTCCCCCTCGGTACCCGAGTTCCTCGGTGCCTCTCCGTCGGAGAATGCGCGGTTGCTAGCCCTGCGAAACTGGCATATGATGGCCATATTGCATGGTGTCTGCTCCCTGCAGTGGGCCCGGGCCTTGGTCCCTGGTCGGCGGATACCCATCACCAGAGAGACTTAAATGCGTCAAAGTCCGGACCTCCGTACCTTGAGCTCTTCAAAGCGCGCGCTTCGCCTCGGTCTTTCGCTGATCTCGATGGCTGGCCTGGCCGGTCACGGCGGTTGCGGGGCTCTGTCGACGGTCCAAGGCGGCGTGGGTACGGTGAACAGCACCGCCAGCTCGACCAAGGGGACGGCGGATCAGACCAAGGCGCTCGGCACCGACATCAAGGACTCGATCACCGGCAAGAAGCCCGAGGGCGCCGAAGATCCCAACAAGAAAGAGGACGACGACGGCAAGCGCATCCTCGCCAAGCAGACTCGCCTCAACCAGCCGGTCAACGACGAGCTCAACGTCGCCAAGAACGATCCGGTCGACTGGAAAGCCTACGACTTGTCGACGGTGCAGGCGCGCAGCTGGGTCCTTTTCGAGCTGAACTGGGACGACAAGGACTCCGAGATCAACCTGGATGTCTACGACCAGGTCGGGGCCCAGGTCGTGCAGTCGCCGGGCCGCAGCGGCATCCCGCAGAAGAAGATCCCGCTGCGCGTCGAGACGCCGGGTGTGTACTACGCCCGCATCGCCATGCAGCCCGGCTACCCCAAGGCCGAGAGCGTCTACACGGTGCTCATGCGCACCCGCCCCGGCGTCGCGCTGTCCCGCCCGACCGACGTGCGCGCCAAGAAAGACGGCGACGCGGCGGCGGCGGCCGGAGCGCCCGCGCCTGGAGGAGCGCCCGCGCCCGGTGGAGCGCCCGCGCCCGGCGGAGCGCCCGTTCCCGGCGGAGCGCCCGTTCCCGGCGGAGCGCCCGTTCCCGGCGGATTCCCGCAGCCCGGCGGATTCCCCCAGGCCGGTGGCTTCCCGCCCGGCGGATTCCCGCAGCCCGGCGGCTTCCCCGGTGGCTACCCGCAGCCCGGCGGCTTCCCTCCGCCCGGTGGTTACCCGCCTCCGGGCGCCGTCCCCGGTCAGGCCCCGGGCGCCGCCACCGCGAGCACCCCGGCCGCCGACGCCAACGCCATCCCGGCTGGCGCCATCACCGGCAAGGTCGTGCAGTCGTTCCGTGGCGACGACGGCAAGATGACCATGTACCTGAACAAGGGAACCAAGGACAAGCTGCGCGTCGGCATGGCCGGCAATGTCCTCGACGGCAGCGATGGCGGCAAGACCCTCGAGGGGGCCACCTTCACCATCACCAAGGTGCTCGGCGAGAACCAGTCCGTGGCCACCTCGAGCTACGGCAAGTCCCTGGGCAAGAACAACCGCTTCATGGTCGCGAAGCCGAAGTAATCCGCTCACGTAATGCCGTTTTTTTACCAGGCGGTCAGTCCCAAACCCTGCTTCCCAAGTGGCGAGGCGAGACAATTCATGGCGCTCCGAGCGAAACTCCTGCGGACCTTCTTGGCGGTAACCCTTTTGGCTTGTGCGGGTTCAGCCTGTAAGAAAAACGTCAAAAAGACCCCCACCGGTCCCGACCCCGATACCAACAGCGGGCCCGACGCCAAGCGCGGCGGCGCCCGGCCGATGTTCATCAACAAGGCGGAGACCGACTCGGTGAGCTGGCCCAAGCTGCTGCGCACCAAGTGGAAGCGCCTCGACATCCAGGTACCGGGCGTGCAGAACATCCTCGACTGCGAGCTGCGCATCGACAACACCGGCGCCGACATCAACATCGACGTGTTCAACAGCCTCGGCACCCAGATCGGGTTCTCGCCGGGTCCGGCGCCCAACAAGCTCAAGAAGCTGGCGGTGCAGATCGACGAGCTCGGGACCTACTTCGTGCGCATGCAGGCCGCCCAGCCCAAGGACGAGTCGGACTGGTCGGTGATCTGCGCCTGGGAGGAGCAGCTGGCGCCCCCCGACCCCGCGGCCCCGGTGGTCAAGCACGGCAAGCGCGTCAAGGAGCCCAAGATCGTCGCCACCAAGCCCGAGTCGTTCCAGGACAAGGTCGACAACGGCACCGAGGGCCGCATCCTGTCGAGCTTCCGCGAGAACGGCCAGATGACCCTGCTCATCGACAAGGGCGTGGCCGCCGGCGTGCGCGAGGGCAGCGAGGGCACGGTGCTGGAAGGGCGTTCCGGCCGCCAGGTGCTGGAGGGCGGCGGCTTCAAGGTCATCCAGGTGCTGGAGGACTCGCGCTGCAAGGCGGTCTCCTCAGTTCGCTCGATCGGCAAGAACAATCGGGTCGTACTGTTTAAGTAGGGCGCGCTTGCACACGGCAAGGAAGGAGTCGCGTTAATGTCGGCACCGGGCCAGCAGGATCCGCTAGTCGGGAAGGTTCTGGCGGATCGCTTCGAGATCCTCAGCCGCATCGGCGAGGGTGGCACCGGTGTGGTCTACAAGGCCAAGCAGCTCACCGTGGATCGCATCGTCGCGATCAAGCTCCTCGGCGCGCACGTGTCCAGCGACCCGTCGTGGGTCAAGCGCTTCCACAACGAGGCGCGGGCGGCGGCGCGCCTGGATCACCCCAACACCGTGCGCCTCATCGACTTCGGCGAGACCAAAGAGGGGCTCCTGTTCATCGCCATGGAGTTTCTGCAGGGCCGCTCGCTGGCCGAGGAGATCGTGCGCCTCGGGAAGCTGCCGCCGCAGCGGGCGCTGCGCATCATCTCGCAGGTGTGCCAGTCGCTGCAGGAGGCGCACAGCCAGGGCATCATCCACCGCGACATCAAGCCGGACAACGTGTTCCTGGTCGAGATGAAGGGGTCCGGGGACTTTGTGAAGGTGCTCGATTTCTCGGTCGCCAAGATGGACTCGCCGGACGCGCAGCAGACGCGCGCCGGGACGGTCTTTGGCACCCCGGCCTACATGAGCCCGGAGCAGGCGCGCGGCGTCAAGCTGTCGCCGCAGTCGGACATCTACGCCTGCGGCATCGTCGCCTATGAGACCCTGACCGGCAAGCCGCCCTTCGAGGCGCCGCTGCCCATGGAAGTGGTCATGATGCACCTGCGCCAGAAGCCGGCGCCGCTGGTCGGCTTCCCGGATCAGGTGGCGCGGCTGGTCATGAAGGCGCTGGAGAAGACGCCCGACCGGCGGCAGCAGAGCGCCGACGAGCTGCACCGCGAGTGCGTGGAGTGCCTGGAGCAGCTCTACATGAAGTCGGCGACGCCGAGCGCCGGGGTGCCGTCGGTCGTCGAGCAGGGGCGCGGCAACGTCATGGCGCCGATGCAGCAGCAGCCGTCCGGGCAAGGCGTAATGGGAGCGCCGCCGCCGATGGCCCCCCCGATGATGGCGCCGCCGATGGCGCCGCCGATGGCCCCCCCGATGATGGCGCCGCCGATGGCCCCCCCGATGGCGCCGCCGCCGGCCTCCGCGATGGCCTCCCCGGTGATGGCGCCGCCGCC
>DAOMZC010000382.1:0-6361 GCA_035437965.1 Pseudomonadota bacterium | reverse complement strand
CAGCGCCGGCGGCGGCGGCGGTGCCGGCGGCGGCGGCGTCAGCACGGTGTTCTGCAACTCCGACACCGGTGGCGGTGGTGGCGGCGGCGGCGCCGGCGGCTGCGGCGGCAACGCCGGCCTCGGCGGCGGCGGCGGCGGGTCCTCGGTCGGCGTCTACTCCTATATGAGCTCGACCGTCATCTTTGGCACCGGCATCACCACCGGCCAGGGCGGCGATGGCGGTCAGGGCGGCAACGGCACCGACGGCAGCCAGGGCGGAATCGGCGGGGCCGGCGGGGCCGGCGCCGACGATGCGGCGGGCGGCGGCAAGGGCGGCAACGGTGGCAAGGGCGGCAACGCCGGCGCCGGCGCCGGCGGCACTGGCGGCCACAGCTTCGGCATCTGGACGATCAAGATCGACCTCGACCAGAACAGCATCAACAACCACTTCGACGGCAGCGGCGGCGCCGGCGCCCGCGGCAACGGCGGCTCCAGCACCCCCGGTCAGGGCCCTCCGGGCTCCGCCGGTCGGGCGGCGACCACCCGCTTCGATCCGTAGCGCGCCTCTCCTAAGTCCTCCCAACACCTGCGCGGACCAGCCCCTGAGCTCTCGGGGGCTGGTCCGCTTCCCCGCGGCTACAGCTCGGCGAGCATCTGGTGCAGCTGGTCGGCCATGCGCATGCGCAGCTCGGTGCCGAGCTGTACCGCCTCGCGCAGCGTTGCCCGACCCGGGCCGCGACGACCGCGCTCGATGAGGTGACGACCGAGCGCCGCCAGCGCCAGCGCCAGCTCGGCCTGATCGCCGATCTCGCGCAGCAGCGTCACCGCCCGTCGGAAGTACTCCCACGCCGGGTGCTCGCCGGCCGACGAGACATCGAACAGCGTCGCCGCGTGGACCTCGCCGAGCGACAGCAGCGCGCGGCCGATCTCGTAGCGCAGGCCGCTCTGCTGGGCGCGGTCCAGGGCCTTGTGGCAGTAGTCGAGCGCGACCTTCTGATCGTCGCGGCGGAAGTGGATGAGCCCGAGCAGGCGCAGGATCTCGGCCAGGGCGCGGCGATCCGAGAGCCGGAACGCCAGCTCGCGGGCCTGGACCAGGCGCGACTCGGCCTCGCCAAGAAGCCCCTCTTGCAGCAGCGCCTCGCCGAGGCGGCAGACCAGCCCGGCGAGCTGGGCGGACGGCCCCATCGGCTCGCACAGCGACAGCGCCTCTTCGAAGCGGGCGCGCGCCATCTGCACCTCGCCGCGGATTAGATCGATGCTGCCCTGCGCCTCCAGGCAGGCGGCGTGCAGCAGCGGATCGTCGTCGTGCTTGCGCTGCGCCTCGTCGAAGCACGCCACCGCCGCGTCCAGCTTGCCGCGGTGGTGCTCGATGATGCCGATGGTGATGAGCGAGGCGGCGATCTTGCGGCGGTCGCCGATCCGTCGCCGCAGCTCCAGCGCCCGCTCCGAGCGCTCGATCGCCTCGTCGACCCGCCCGAGCAGCCACAGCGCCTGCCCGAGGTCGCCCAGCGCGTCGCCCAGGCCCGCCTGATCGCCCAGCTGCTGGTGCAGCTCCAGCGAGCGCGCCAGGTTCTCGATGGCGCGGCTCATGTCGCCCTTCTGGCGGTAGATCTGCCCGAGCGTCGAGAACGCCTGCGCGGCCTGGGTGCGCGCCGACAGCGCATGGGCCAGCCGCACGACCTTCTGGAACGAGGGCAGCGCCGCATCGGCGTCCCCCAGCCGCCACAGCGCGCTGCCGAGCTCCTGCCACAGCTCCAGGCGCGCGCACAGCTCGGACCCCTCAAGGCAGGCCAGGGCGCGCAGGAGCAGCCGGGGAGCGCGGTTATAGGCCCCGCGCGCGGTGGCCAGCTCGGCGGAGCGGCGGTAGTGGCGCGCCGCGTCGGGGCCGCGGCTGGCGCGCTCCAGATGGCGGCCGATCGCTTCCTGTACCTCCTGGCGGTCGCGCTCGGGGCACAGCTGCAGCCACTGCGCGACCAGGTGGTGGTAGCGCCGCCGCTGCGCCGGCGGGATCGACCTGTAGATCGTCTCCTGCCAGGGCGGGTAGGCGAAGCGGTACTCGCGCTCGCCGCGCAGCTGGCTGCTCGGCAGGAGCAGGACCACGCCCTGGCTCTGCAGCAGCGCCAGCAGCTCGTCTTCTTCGTCGGTGCGCTCGCTCGCCTCGATCACCTCGTCGAGCGGCGGACCGTCGGGGTCGCCCGGCTCGCCCTCGGTGGTCAGCTCGCCGCCCAGGCGCGTCGCGTCGCAGCGCGCCAGCATGCGCACCGCGCCCAGGTAGAAGTGCTCGCCGACGATCGCCGCCTGCTCGAGGATCGCCCGCGGCGCCGCCGCCATCGCCTGCAGGCGGGCGTGCACCAGGCCCGCGAAGCTCGTCGGCAGCTCCCCTTTTTCCAGGCGCTCGCAGTCCCACTGCGGCAAAAGCGGCTGATCGTCCTCGGCCGCCATCGGATCGCTGGCCGGCACCCACGCCAGGGCGCCGGTCTCGACCAGGAGCCGCACCAGCTCGACCACCGCGCGCGGCGAGCCGTCGAAGGCGGTGCCGATGTGGGCGACCAGCGGCGCCGGCAGCTCCTCGGGATCGGCGCCCACCACCGCCCCGAGGAGCTCGATGGCGTCCTCGGCGGGCAGCGCCGCGAGCTCGAGCCGCTCGGGGACCACGGTGCTGGTGCCGAAGTCCGGGTAGGTGTCGGCGAACTCCGGCCGCGCGGCCAGCCCGATGAGCACCGGCAGATCCTGCAGCCCGTCGAGCAGGTAGTGCATGAGGCTCATCGTCTCGGCGCCGGCGTGCTCCATCTCATCGAGCAGCAGCAGCAGCGGGGCGCGGCGGGCGTCGGCGGCGAGGAAGCGCTTGATCGCCGAGTACAGCCGCGGCGTCGTCCGCCCCGGCTGCAGCAGCATGCCGGAAGACACGGGACTGTCGGGGAAGGGCAGCTCCAGGAGGTCCCCCAGAAGGTGCGCGACCTCGGTGGCGCGCACCGCCGGCAGCAGCGAGCGGCAGGTCCGCAGCACCTTGTCGCGCGCGCTCTGCGCCGACTCGCCGGCGGTGATCGCGAAGCGCTTGTGGAAAAGCTCGGCGAACACGCTGTGCGCCGCGGCGCCCTCGCCGGGCACGGTGGCGAACAGCACCCGCGACTTGGGCACCCCCAGGTGGCGGACGATCATGCGGCCGAGCTCGCGCAGGAGCCGGCTCTTGCCCAGGCCCGGCGTCCCGAGGACCAGGAAGCAGCGCAGCTGGCGGCGGTTCAGCGACTGCTCGGCCAGCGTCATCAGCGCTTTGAGCTCGCTCGAGCGCCCGCACCACGGGACCTCTTGATCGGGGGACAGCTCGTTGCTGCTGGAGCTCGGCGGGGCGGTGACCTCGCCGATGCTGCCGAGCAGGGGGTCGAGGTCGATGCGCGGCACCTGAGCGGTGCGGCAGCTCGCGCACATCTCGGTACCTTCGGGGACTGGAGCGTGACAGCTCAGGCAATGGGCCGACATTAGATTCTCTCGTAACTGACTTGTCAGGCGGGCGCAAGTTTACCCCAGCTAATGAGGGAAGCCAGCGGGCGCGCGGCAAAACCCGGCTGCGCAAGGAGCGCCATAAGTGAGTGAATGTGAGTGAATGCGAGCGCATAGGGGGACGGGCGGCGAAGAAAAAAAAGTGAAAAATTTGCGCTCCTGGATAGAGGGCCCCAGCATGGCCGGGTGTCTGCTTCTGCCCAATTGGACAGCCGCATAACCCTGCGGCCTGAGCTACATAGCGCGACTCCCGCAACAGCCGATCGTAAAAGATCAAGTAGGCAGGCAAGCCGGCAAGTGCTTGAACTCCTTGGGCAATCGCCGGGGGCGCCGAATTCGCGATCCGAAGGCGGGCTGGCAGGGCATCCTTTTTCCTGGATGCGCGACGAGAAGACCGCCGCCGCGGGGGCGGGCGCGGTGGGGCCGCGGCCGTTCCTCAAGTGGGCCGGCGGCAAGCGGCAGCTGTTGCCCGAGCTGCTCTCCCGCCTGCCTGCCGCGTTTGCCGAATCGCTGGGCCGCGGCAGTCCCTTATCGGGGTGTCGTTATCACGAGCCGTTTGTGGGCGGGGGGGCGCTGTTCTTTGCCCTTAGCGGGCGCGGCGCGATTGCCCCCGGCAGCGCCCGGCTCGCGGACATAAACCCCGAGCTCATTAACGCATACCAGGTGGTCCGCGACCGGGTCGAGACGCTGATAGACCTTTTGGAAGTGTTCCGCAATGAAGAAGACTTCTTTTATGAGGTCCGCGGTCAGCAGACAAGCAACCTGAATCCGATTCAGCGGGCGGCCCGCCTCATTTATCTAAATAAAACTTGCTTTAACGGATTATTTCGCGAAAACCGGCGCGGCCACTTCAACGTCCCCTACGGCCACTACGCGACCGCCCACTTCTGCGCCGCCAACGAGCTGCGCGCCGCCAGCCGTGCCCTGCGCGGCGTCGCCATCGAGGTGAGCCCGTTCGAGTCCCTCGCCGAGCGCGCCCAGCCCGGCGACTTCGTTTACTGCGACCCGCCCTACGCCCCGGTGAGCCGCACCGCCTCGTTCACCAGCTACAGCAGCGGCGGCTTCGACGAGGCGGCGCAGCAGCGGCTGGCCGACCTGATCGTCGAGCTCGGCGAGCGCGGGGTCAGCGTCCTTCTGTCAAACTCCGCGGTCCCGTTCACCCGCGCCCTGTACGAGCGCTGCCACGTCGAGCAGATCTACGCCAAGCGCGCCATCAACAGCCGCGGCGACCGGCGCGGCCCCGTGCCCGAGCTGCTCGTCGCCACCGGCCCGCTCGCCACCGAGCTGCAGCGCCGCGGAAGCGCCGCCCCGCCGCCGCCCGCCTACGCCGAGAACTACTAGCCGGAATCAAGCCGCGTCCAGCTGAAGCCCGTAATCTTCACTTAGGGGTGGGTGGCGCCGGAGGCGGGGGCCCCGACGCGCCTAGCGGCGGGGTGCCGCAGGTGACAGGACCCGCTCCGGTTCGTATTTCTTGTGTTGGGTGGCGCCGAAGGGCCCTGACGGGGCGAGCGACGGGGTGCCGCAGGTGATAGGACCCGCTCCGGTTCGTATTTCGTGGGGCGTGGTTTAAGTCGCGGGGAGCTGCCGGAACGCCTGGCGGCCGGCGAAGCGCGCCGCGGTGCCGAGCTGGCTGTGGATGCGCAGGAGCTGGTTGTACTTGGCGATGCGCTCCGAGCGTGAGGCCGAGCCGGTCTTGATCTGGCCGGTCCCGAGCGCCACCGCCAGATCGGCGATGAAGGTGTCCTCGGTCTCGCCCGAGCGGTGCGAGATGATCGAGGTGTAGCCGGCGCGGTGCGCCATGTCGACCGCCGCCACCGTCTCGGTCAGGGTGCCGATCTGGTTGACCTTGATGAGGATCGAGTTGGCGATGCCTTCATTGAGGCCCCGGCGCAGGCGGCTGATGTTGGTGACGAACAGGTCGTCGCCGACGAGCTGCACCTTGCCGCCGAGCTGGGTGGTCAGCGCCTTCCAGCCCTCCCAGTCATCCTCGGCCATGCCGTCCTCGATCGAGACGATCGGATACTTGTCGCAGAGCCCGGCGTACCAGGCGACCATCTCGGCCGACGAGAGCTGCTTGCCGCCGAGCTTGTAGCACTTGGCGCTGGCGTCGAAGAACTCGCTGGCGGCGACGTCCATGGCGATCGCGATGTCGCTGCCCAGGCGGTAGCCGGCCTTATCGATCGCGGTGCACAGGGCGTCGAGCGCCGCCTCGTTGCGCGGCAGCATCGGGGCGAAGCCGCCCTCGTCGCCGACCGAGGTCGCCATGCCCTGGCCCTTGAGGACCTTCTTGAGGTGGTGGAAGACCTCGACGCCGGCGCGCAGCGCCTCGGGGAAGTCGGGGGCGCCGAGCGGCACCACCATGAACTCCTGTACCTCCAGCCCGCTGTCGGCGTGCGCGCCGCCGTTTATCAGGTTGAGGAGCGGCACCGGCAGCACCCGCGCCAGCGTCCCGCCCAGGTGCCGGTACAGCGGCAGCCCGCGCTGCGCCGCCGCCGCCCGCGCGGTGGCCAGCGACACCGCCAGGATCGCATTGGCGCCGAGCTTCCCTTTATTCGGCGTGCCGTCGAGCGCCAGCATCTTCTGATCGACGACGACCTGATCGCAGGCGTCCTGCCCGATCACCGCCGGGGCGAGGAGCTCGTGGATGTTGCGCACCGCCTGCAGCACCCCCTTGCCGAGGAAGCGCCGGGCATCGCCGTCGCGCAGCTCCAGCGCCTCGTGCGTGCCGGTCGAGGCCCCCGAGGGCACCGCGGCGCGCCCGATCGCGCCGCCGCGCAGCCCCACCTCGGCCTCTACCGTCGGGTTGCCGCGCGAGTCGAGGATCTCGCGCGCTCTCACCATAGTGATCTCGGTCATCCGCAGGCTCCTTATGTGTAAGTAGAAT
>DAOMZC010000381.1:0-6366 GCA_035437965.1 Pseudomonadota bacterium | reverse complement strand
GCTCGCGTCCCGCGGACTTGGCCGCGCCGTCCCCAGAGCTCGGCAGCTCGAGCTGCGAGCCGCTGTTCCCGGCGGACTTGCCGCTCGCGCCCTGCCCGGCCTCGGCACGGGCCGGCTCCCCGCGACCGCCCTTGGGCGGGTAGCTGCGGAGGCCGAAGACCCCCGGGCTCTGGCGGACCAGATCCGACGAAGGGCGGCGGACCTCGGCCTGCAGGCGGGTCTGCATCATCGACTCAGGATCACGGCCGACCACGGACAGCAGGTCGTACTTGATCGCCAGACGGGTTAGCTCCTTGAAGTGGAGCGGTTTGCCCTCGCGGCGGAGGACCTCGACAGCGGCTTCCAAGAACGTCATCTCAAAAATCCCCACATAAAAACCGTGACCACCTAGGTGAAAGATGCACGCGGCGTATGGCCCAGAGCTCCACTTGTACCCACGACAATTCGCGGGAGCAGCGACGGCCGTGCGCGAAGCGAAAGAACCGGTGGCAGCGCGGCACGGCTACCCTGCAGCGTACGTTGGGCTAGGAGTGTTAGCGCTGCCGTCGGAGACTTGTCAAGCCCATGCACACAGCAAGGCGCGCTGCGGGGCGTCCCGGCGGTCGGCCGCGGACGCAAATTTTGCGCCGCAGCGACGAGGAGTCAAGATCTTAGGGCCGCCTGGACGCCGAGCCCGGACAAGCCGGCAGCAACCCGGCGCGGCGCGTCCGCGTGGCTTGGGAGGCGTCCGCAGGCCGCCAGCGGCCCCGGCGCGCTCTACACTCCGATAAACAGGCGGTTGCCGAAGTTCGGCTCGAGCTGGGCGTCGAAGATCTTGTTGGCGGCGGTGTCGATGTCGTAGGCGACGCGGCGGAACTCGAACACGCGGGTCACGTCGTCGTAGATGACGTAGCTGGCGCGGTTGTCGTAGTCACGCGGCTGGCCGACCGAGCCGACCGAGATGACGTAGCGGTAGCCGGGGCGGATCTCGAACTTCTGGGCGACGACCTCGTGGACCTCGTTGCGCGACAGCGCGAACGCCTTGCACAGGTGCGAGTGGCCGATGAACGTCACATCGGCCAGCTGGTCCCAGTAGGGCAGGCAGCGCGCCGCCTGCTCGGTCGAGAAGATGTACTCGAACTCCTCGAGGTTGATCGGCGAGCCGTGGCAGTAGCTGATGTGTCCCTCGCGCCGCTCATAAGGCAGGCCCTTGAGCCAGCCCATGTTGTCGTGGGTGAGGGTGCTGGCGTGCAGATCGAGGGCCTGGCGCGCGGCGTCGTAATAGTACGAGTAGTCCATGCGCCCGGCGACCGCCGCATCGTGGTTGCCCAGGATGCAGAACGCCGCATGCTTGCGGACCAGATCGCAGCAGGGGTTCGGATCTGCCCCGTATCCGACGGTGTCACCAAGGCAGACCAGCTTGTCCACGCGGGCCATGGCGAAGCAGTCGAGGACTGCCTCCAGGGCCTCAAGGTTGGCGTGGGTATCAGAGAAAAGACCAATCCTCATACCGGAGCCCTAGTGTACTTCGGAAGTTCAGCCTACGGCAACCGCGACGATGGCTGCGAGGTGCTGCGCGAGGCCCTTTTATCGGACTTTTGCCGGCTTTTGCCGGCTTTTGCCGGCTTTTTATATGGGCGTCAGCGACTGCCAGGACCCGGGCCGATCGGCGAAGCGCCAGGCGCTGCTGATTTTGCGCCCGGAACCTGCGGTGGGCCTCGTTCTGGCCTGTGCTGGCGGGTGCTGGCTTGGGCCGGCTAGTGGTAGAGTCGCCGCCATGAACCCCAAAGATCGCCGCTCCAAGCCCACCGCTGCCGTCGATCGGCCCCGGCCCGAGTCAGCCGCTGACGCCGGGAGCGGGCCGGCCGCCGGGCAGCGGACCGGTCGTCGAGCTGAGCCGGCGTCCGATCTGGTGCCTGACCTGGTGCCTGACCTGGCCCCCGACCTGACGTCTGGTCAGCTCGTTCTTACTCCGGCGGAGGGCAAGATCGCCGAGCTGCGGATGGCCGCGGCGGACTACGTGCAGCGGGCGATCGGCTGCGAGCTCGATGACAGCGAGGAGTCCCTGGCGTTTGTCGACCACTACCTCGACTCGATCCGCCACGAGGGCGAGCTGCGCGACGAGGTCGTGCAGCTCGTCGCGGTGGCCATGGGCGTCTACCTCGGCGAGGTGACGCGCACCAAGTTCGGCGGTCGCTGGGTGGCGCTGCCGCCGGCCCCGGTGGCAGTGGCGGTCAGTCAGCCCGACAAGGCGGCGCACCCCGACCCGATCGGGGAGACGCCGATCCTGGACTCTATTGATGATCCGGTGGGCTGGCGCCTGCAGCTGGCCGCGGTGCCGCTGCTCATGGACCCGATCGGCATGGCGCAGCGGGCGCTCAAGCACCCCTCGCCCGACGCGGCACGAGAGGTCGACAGCGATGCCACGCCCGGCGCTCTAGGCGACCCGCCGGCGGACGGCGAGGACCCGGTCGGCTTCGCCACCACGCCCGAGCTCACGCCGCCCCTGCGCGCCGCGCTCGGGCGCCTGCCGCCGGTCTCCTATGACTACTACTACTCGCTGACCGGCCGCTTCGAGACGCTCAGCTATGTAGTCGAGCTCATCGCCGAGCTGCAGGAGGCGCAGCGCCGCGCCCAGGCCGCGGGCTCGGGGACCGAAGCCGGGGACGAGACCGACGCCGACGATACAGACGCCGCCGCCGCCGCCCCGAAGCTCAGCCAGTAGGGGCGCTCCCACAAATCCTCAGACGGACTGGGCAGTTGAGCGGCGCCTCCGCCGAGGCCAAAAAATGCGCGCCGCCCGCCTTCCCCGCGCAGCGGCCCAAAAGGGCTTGTGGTAACGTCGCGCTCTTTCGTCTGGTTTAGGGTAGGCCCCCTGCGATGTCGAAGCCATTCAAGCTTGTCTCTTCGTACGAGCCCCGCGGCGATCAGCCAAAGGCGATCGCCGAGCTGGTCGCGGGCATAAACCGCGGCGATGCCCGCCAGGTGCTGCTCGGCCTCACCGGCTCGGGCAAGACGTTCACCGCCGCGTGCGTCATCGATGCGGTGCAGCGCCCGACGCTGATCATCGCCCACAACAAGACCCTGGCGGCGCAGCTCTACGGCGAGTTCAAGGAGCTGTTTCCCGAAAACGCCGTCGAGTACTTCGTCTCGTACTACGACTACTACCAGCCCGAGGCGTACCTGCCGGTCTCCGATACGTTTATCGAGAAGGACTCGCTGATAAACGAAGAGATCGACCGCATGCGCCACTCCGCCATGCACGCCGTGGTGGCGCGCCGCGACGTGATCGTGGTCGCCTCGGTGTCGTGCATCTACGGCATCGGCGATCCCGAGTTTTACCGCAGCATGGTGCTGACGCTCGACGTCGGCCAGCAGGTGCGGCGCGACGCGGTGCTGCGGCGCCTGGTCGAGCTGCAGTACGAGCGCAACGACGTCGACTTCCACCGCGGCACCTTCCGCGTGCGCGGCGACACCGTCGAGATCTTCCCGCCCTTCGAAGAGGAGCGGGCGATCCGCATCGAGTGGTTCGGCGACGACATCGAGCTGATCTCCGAGGTCGACCCGCTGCGCGGCAAGACCCTGCGCAAGCTGAAGTACGTCGCCATCTTCCCCGGGTCGCAGTACGTCACCCCGGCGGACGCCCTGGTGCGCGCCATGGCCACTATTAAAGAAGAGCTGCGCGAGCGCCTGACCTTCCTCAAGGACAACATGAAGCTCGTCGAGGCGCAGCGGCTGGAGCAGCGGACCCTGTTCGACCTCGAGATGCTCGATCAGATGGGGCACTGTAACGGCATCGAGAACTACTCGCGCCACCTGCGCTCGAGCCAGCCGGGCCAGCCGCCGGCGACCCTCATCGACTACTTCCCGCCCGACTTTCTGTGCTTTGTCGACGAGAGCCACCAGACGGTGCCGCAGGTCATGGCGATGTACCGCGGCGATCGGGCGCGCAAGGAGACCCTGGTCGACTACGGCTTCCGCCTGCCGTCGGCGCTCGACAACCGGCCGCTCAAGTTCGAGGAGTGGGAGGAGAAGGTCCGCCAGCTTGTCTTCGTGTCGGCGACGCCCGGCGACTTCGAGCTCCAGCAGACCGGCGGCGTCGTCGTCCAGCAGGTGATCCGGCCGACCGGCCTGCTCGATCCGCAGATCGAGGTCCGCCCGGTTGGCACCCAGGTCGACGACTCGATCGCCGAGATCCGGCTGCGCGTCGAGCAGGGCGATCGCGTGCTGGTCACGACGCTGACCAAGCGCATGGCCGAGCAGCTGACCGAGTTTTACGCCGAGAGCGGCATCCGCGTGCGCTACCTGCACTCGGACATCGACACCCTGGAGCGCACCGAGATCATCCGCGAGCTGCGCCAGGGAGCCTTCGACGTGCTCGTCGGCATCAACCTCTTGCGCGAGGGGCTGGATCTGCCCGAGGTGTCGCTGGTGCTGATCCTCGACGCCGATAAGGAAGGCTTCCTGCGCGCCGAGCGGTCGCTGATGCAGACCTGCGGCCGCGCCGCCCGCAACGTCAACGGCCGCGTCATCATGTACGCCGATCGCATCACCCGCTCGATGCAGGTGTGCCTCGACGAGACCGCTCGCCGGCGCGCCATCCAGCACGCCTACAACGTCGAGCACGGCGTCACCCCGCAGACGGTGAAGCGCAGCATCCAGGCGCTGCGCGGGGTGGCCGTGGGCGAAGGGCCGCGGCCCGAGGACCTGTTGCAGGAGGCCGCTGCGCTCGCCGCCCAGGCGCCCGCCGGCGGCAGCGAGCGCGGGAAGGGCAAGGGCAAGGGGCAGGGCAAGACCGGACGGCCGAGCTTCGGGGCGCCACCGCCGCCGCCGCCGGTCAGCAAGGCCCCGGCCGCCAAGGCCGACTCGCACCTCGACCTGGCTGAGATCCCGGCCCTGGTCACCGCGCTCAAGAAGCAGATGCGCGACGCGGCGGCCGACATGGACTTCGAGCGCGCCGCCGGCCTGCGCGATCGCATCCGCGATCTCGAGCAGCTCGAGCTCGCCCTGCGCTGAGCACTGCCCGCCGCCGGATGACCCGCAAGCCGCAGCGATCGACCCGACTCCACCCCCCACAGGGAGGCAAAAAGACATGAGACGCAGCGCTTTTTCAAAGATATCGGGCCCGGCGGCGATCTGGCTGCTGCTCGGTCTTTTCGCTTGCGAGCCGCCGCCGCTGGAGCCGGGCGACGAGGCCCCCGACGGCGGGGCCGGCGATCTGGGCGTCCCGCCGTGGCCCGCGGTGACGATCGTCGAGTGCGGCGCCCTGCCCGCGCCGCCCGCCCCACCCACCGGCGAGCGCTGCGCCGTCCAGCCGGCCACCGGCGGCAGCAAGAGCATGCTGCTGCGCGGCGCCGTCCTCCTTCCCGATCAGGTGCTGCGCGGCGGCGAGGTCCTCATCGACGAGACCGGCGCCATCGCCTGCGTCGCCTGCGACTGCCACAGCCACGAGCCCGCCGCCGCCACTGCCGCCCAGGTGACCTGCAGGGACGGCGCGATCTCGCCCGGCCTGATAAACGTCCACGACCACATCACCTTTACCAAGGCCGCCCCCGCGACCCACCCGACCAACCGCTACAACCACCGCCACGAGTGGCGCCTGGGCGTCTCGGGCGACCCCAAGCGGCCCAAGATCCCGGTCAGCGGCGGCAACAACACCCAGGCGGTGCAGTGGGGCGAGCTGCGGCAGGTGCTGGCCGGTACCACCTCGCTCGTCGGCTCGGGCGGCGCCAAGGGGCTCCTGCGCAACCTCGACTCGACGGCGCAGGAGGGGCTGATGAAGAAGCCGGTCGACTCCGACACCTTCCCGCTCGGCGACAGCGATGGGACGCGGCTCAGCGCCGGCTGCACCTACCCCGGTCTGCGCACCACCGACTCGATCAGCGCCGACAGCGCCTATCTGCCGCACATAAGCGAGGGTATAAACGCCGCGGCGCGCAACGAGTTCCTGTGCACCTCCAGCCCGCTCGGCGAGGGGTCGTTCCTCGTCGAGGACATCACCTCGATGGTGCACGGGATCGCGCTGTCGGCGGCCGATGCGCGGACCACCGCGGAGCGCGGGGCGGCGGTGATTTGGTCGCCGCGCAGCAACATCTCGCTGTACGGGCACACGGCGCAGACGCCGATGCTCGACCGCGCCGGGGTGCTGCTGGCGCTCGGCACCGACTGGACCGCCTCGGGGTCGATGAACCTCTTGCGCGAGCTGCGCTGCGCCGGGGAGCTCAACTCGCAGCAGCTCGGCGGCTACTTCAGCGCCGCGGCGCTGTTCCGCATGGCGACGATCAACGGCGCGATCGCGACCGCGACCAATGACCAGCTGGGGCTGCTCGCCAAGGGCTACGTCGCGGACATCGCGATCTACGTCAACGCCGACCCAGCGCGCCGCGA
>DAOMZC010000380.1:0-6389 GCA_035437965.1 Pseudomonadota bacterium | reverse complement strand
TCCCTTGAATAAGCTGCATACATAGAACTTAGTGCGTTAAAAAATGGTTTATATGTGTCGCCCGCCGCTCCCCTGTGGCAAGGCCGGCCGCGCCGCCTCGACTACCTGAGCCTCAGCGAGCTGCTGCCGGTCGGCCCGAGCTGGCAGCGCCTGGAGGCCAACTCCGAGCAGCGACAGCCGCTGCACCTTGGGGCGAGCCCCCGCGACCAGGTCCTGCGCGCTCACGCCGAGCCGCTGCCCCGGCTGCCGCTGCCGCTCAAGGCACTGGCCGAGTCGCAGCTGCCGCGGCTCCGGCGGCGCCTGGGGACGGGCCCGGTCGAGTTCGAGGCGTGGCCGACGCAGAACGACGTCGGCCGGCTGACCTGGGTGGTGAGCCGCTGGCGGCCGCGCGGCGATGCCCCGTGGCGGTGGCTCGAGCAGTCGCTCGCCGGCGGCACGGCGGTCGACCCCAACCTGGCCCGCGAGCCGGCGCTCATCCTGCCCGAGCGCCTGGAGCCGGGGCGGCCGGAAGCCCTGGCGGCGCTGGTCGACGATTTCTTGCTCGCCCCGAGCCTTTACACCAAGCCACGCTTCTCCGAGTGCGTGTGGACCACCGCGGACGGCGCGCAGGCGCTGGCGGCGTTTTACCCGAGCAGCGAGCTTTTGGCCCAGCGTCAGCACCTGCGCGCGGCGAGCCCCGCTCAGCGGCAGGGGCTGCGCTGCCTGGCGCTGCCGCCGCCGCCGCGCCTGCAGGAGCAGGCGCTGACGTTCGTGCTGCGGGTGACCGCCAGCGGAATGATCCTGTGGCCGGAGGCGCTCACCTGGGTCCCCCTGCCCGCGGTCCCGGCCGGCGAGCCGAGCCTGCGGGCGGGGGTGCAGCTGCCGCAGTTTCCGACCAGCTACGGCGCCGACTACAAGGCCGATGTGCTGGCCCTGACCGGCGCGGCGCCGCTGCAGCTGCAGGACCCGCCGCGGCAGCTGTGGCTGCGCCGCAAGAGCAGCGCCGACCCGCAGAACCAGCTCGCGGAGCTGCTCCAGTTCCTCGAGCAGCGCTATCAGAAGCTTGGCCTGGTGGTGCAGCGGCAGCGCTTCACCTGGCGCGGCGTGCCGCAGAGCAACCTCATCGCCATCCTGCCCGGACGCCTTACCGCCGCCAACCGGCCGGTGCTGCTCGCCGATCACGTCGACACCGCGCTGTGCGAGGTGAGCTTCGCCAAGACCGGTCAGCGGCTCAGCGTCCCCGGCGCGGACGACAACGTAAGCGCGACCGCCGCGCTGCTGCGCGCCGCCGCGGTCCTGCGCGAGCTGCCGCGCGAGCACGACATCTGGCTCGTCCACCTCACCGGCGAGGAATTTCCCTCGGACGACCTCGGCGCGCGCGCCTTCGTGCAGGAGCTCTTGCGACGCCCAAAGGACATCACGGGGCTGCTGCTGCTGGACATGATCGGCCACCGCCCCGCCCGCGGGAGCGAATTTCAGCTCAACCCCGGCGGGCTCTTCGAGGCGGGCGCCGCGTCGGTGCGGCTGGCGCAGCTGGCCCGCGCCCTGACCAGCCGCGCCGCACCGACCCTGTCGCCGCGCCTTCTGCCGCTCGCCGATCTGCGCAACTACCTGTATAACACCGACGGCCTGATCTTCGCCGAGACGGGCTTTCCGGTGGTGCTCTTCAACGAGGTGATGAACCGCTACGAGGTCGCGCGCGGCGGCTACCACGACCTGAGCGACACCGCCGAGCGCCTCGACCTGGCCTACGCCGCCGACATCGCCAAGGTGGCCATCACCACCGCTGCCGTCCTCGCCCAGCAGGGTCCGCCCGCCCCGTAGTCGGGCTCAGGGCGGGTCCTTCAGGAAGCCGCGCAGGCGCTCGTGCAGCTCGGCGGGGAGCTCGAAGAAGCGCACGCCGGTGGCGCGGTACTCGCGGCCTTCGCCCTGCGGCTCGTCGAAGACTACCTCGCCGCGGAGCTCGACCAGCTCGCGCGTGCCCGGCAGCTCGAACGCCAGCTCTACCGGGGTGTGCACGGGCAGGGCCGGATCGTCGGCGCTGCAGCGGCGCCACAGGCGCATGCCGCCGAGCCCGAGGTCGGAAGACTGGGCGAGCGCCAGGCTCGGCGGCGCCGCGGCGTCCGCGTCCGGGCTTAGGACCAGCTGGCGAACGGCGACCCGCAGCGGCTGGCGCTGTGAAGACCGTCGCTCCGTGCGGCTGCGACGGCGCTCGGGCCGCGGCGCGTCGAGCTGCGGGGCGGGCCCATCGGGGGAGTTCGCCGACCAACGATCCATGTACGCAATGTAGGATAAGGGGCGGAAAACGCAAGAAATTGCACCGTCGCGCGGCGGACTTTTTGGCGGCCGCCCGACCGCCGTGCCGGCTATCACTATCAGGCAGTGAGCGTCAAGGCGCCTCGGCAGCAGCGGCCGCCGGCTTGGCTTCGTCGAGGAGCAGGTTGGGAATGCCATCTTCGATCGCGTAGACCAGGTGACAGCTCGCGCACATCAGGCTCGGGGGGGCGCTGCGCTCGGTGAGGGTGCCGCGGCACTTGGGACAGCGCAGGATGGCCAGCAGATCAGGGTTTAGCATCGGTCCTCCGCGCCCAGACATAACAAAACTGGCGCGCGCCGGTCTAACGAGAAAAGTGCCGGCAGGTTCGGGCGCCGGACGCAACTTTTCGCGGGGGCGGTCGACAACCCTGCCCTGACATGAGCAGACCGACCGAAAAAGCGAGCGATTTCGCGGACCTGGCGGCCGGCGCGCCACCGCTGGAGCGGCGCGGCCCACCCGAGAGCGGCGTCGACCGAGGCCCGCGCAGGTGGGCCCGACTCGGGCGAGCGAGCGCTGAAATTGTCGAGCCTCCCAGGTTGCCTGTAGTGTGGTGGGGTGTTGCGCTCGGGATGGTCACCTTGGTTGGTCTCGGCTGGATCGGCTCGCCGCCGCCGCGGGCCGTGGGGGGTGCTTGCGCTGCTGGTGGCGCTGCTGGCGCTGACTTTCGCGCCGCCCCAAAGCGCCCGGGCGGCAGAGCTGGCGGTGACCTTCTTCGACATCGGGCAGGGCGACAGCGCGCTGATCGTCTCACCGACCGGCAAGCGGGTGCTCATCGATGGCGGCCCGCCCGAGGCGGGAGAGCGCCTTCTGGCAGCGCTGGCGGCGCACCGCATCGACCAGCTCGACCTGGTCATCCTCACCCATCCACACGCCGATCACCTGGGCGGCCTGAAGAAGGTCGTGGGGGCGCTGCCGGTGCGGATGTTCCTCGACTCGGGGTATCCCTCGACCTCGCCCGTGTATGGCGGGCTGCTCAGCGTCCTTTCGGCGCGCGGGGTGGCGGTGAAGCAGGCGGCGGCGGGGCGCCAGATCGATCTCGGGGGCGGGGCGCTGCTGACGCTGCTCGGGCCGCCGGCGCCGTGGCTTACCAATACGCGCTCGGACGTCAACGCCAACTCGGTGGTGGCGCGGCTGGCCTGGCAGGGCCGCAGCGCGCTGTTCACCGGCGATGCCGAGCCCGAGACCGAGCGCTGGCTGCTCGCCCAGTCGCCCGCGGGCACCGACGGGCTGCTCCGCGCCGAGCTCCTCAAAGTTCCCCACCATGGCGGCAGGTTCTCGTCGACGCCCCAGTTTCTGCAGGCGGTGGCGCCGCGGCTCGCGGTGATCAGCGTGGGAGCGACCAACGACTATGGCCACCCGACGCCCGAAGCGCTGGCGCGGCTCGCCCAGGTCGGAGCGCGGGTGCTGCGTACAGATCAGGATGGCGAGATCACGGTGCGCAGCCGCGATGGCCAGCCCTGGCAAGTGGAGACCGCTGGCGGACGGACGAGCCTGGCGCCGCCTGGGCTGACGAACCGGCCGGCCCGCGTCACCCCGCTGCCGGCCCGCCGCAGCCCGGTGGGCGGTGGCGGGGGCATCGACTATGTAGCCAGCACGCGCTCACCAGTATTTCACCGCAGCGACTGCAGCGCGGCGCAGCGGATCGTCCCAGCCAACCTAATACACTTCGCAACTCGCGAGGCCGCCCTTGCCAGCGGGCGCCGACCCGCGGAAGACTGCCGCCCATGACCAAGTCCAAGCCCAAGCCCAAGCCTACCGCGCGACCCAAGCCGCCCTCCCCCCCCGAGCCCCGCGTCAGCCGCGCCTTCCTCGACGGGCTGGAAGCAGGGGTCGCGCGGCTGCTGCTCCAGGACGAGCAGGGCGAGTGGCGGAGCTACAACCTGCCGGCTGCGGTCCTGCCCAAGGATGCCCAAGAGGGCGGCTGGCTGGAGCTGAGCGCCCGCAGTATTCCGCCGCCGCCGGACCTGGACGCCCGCGCCCTGCGCGAGCAGCTCGGACGAAACGATCGCGGCGGTAATTTTTCTTTATAAAAAGGGATGCAGGGGACTGCAGCGCAGGTCTTCACGAAGGGGCAGAAGCTCAGGCGGAGAGGGGGCAGGGGCGGGCTGCGCCCCTTTAGCTGGTGATGACCTAGCGACGGCCGCCGAAGTGACCGCCACCGCGGCCACCGAAGGCCGGCGCTGCGTGACCGCCCGAGAAGCCGCCCGAGAAGCCGCGAGGAGCGCCGCCAAACGACGGGCCGCGGTTGAAGGCCGGGGCCTGGTGGAACGCCGGGGCCTGGTGGAACGACGGAGCCTGGCGGAACGCTGGGGCCTGGCGGAACGCCGGAGCTGCCTGATAGGCAGGTCCTGGGCGATACGCCGGCGCGGGGCGATACACCGGGGCCGGACGGTAGCCCGGCGCCGGCTGGAAGCCCGGCCGATAACCCGGACCCCCGTAGGCGGGAGCGCGGTAGGCGGGGCCGCCGTAGCCCGGCCGGTAGCCCGGACCCCCGTAGGCGGGAGCGCGGTAGATGGGGCCGCCGTAGCCCGGCCGGTAACCAGCACCAACGTATCCGGGACCCCGATAGACCGGGCCACCGTAGCCCGGACGGTACACCGGACCGCGGTACCCGGGCGCTCCATAGCGCGGGCCCCAGCTGTGCGCGTAAGGACGGTGCCAACCCCAGCCGATATACGAGTGCGCGGGGCGCAGCGAGTAGTACCGGTTGCCGAGGTACCACTGGCGGTAATAGCCAGAAAAGTAGTTCACATAAAGGGGACGCTGCGCGTAGTAGTCGGGCGTCCAGCCGCCGTTGTAGATGTAGGCTCCGCCCTGCAGGATGTACTGCACGCTCGTCGGAGCGAACAGGTGGCGGTGCGGCCAGCCGAAGTAGCAGTACCCGCCGCCGCTGATCCAGTCGAGCGGGTGGTTGCCACCGTACAGGTAGCTCCCGGTCGAGTAGCCGAAGTCAGCCGGATCTCCCACGAAGTAGGCGTAGCCGCCGGACTGCCGGAACAGGTGGGAGTCGAACACCGGGAACGGGTGCTGGTGGGGCCCCTGCTGGGTGCAGAAGGTGCCGCCCTGATCATAAGGAAGCGGGTGCGGGCCGAAGTAGCCAAACTCTCCCTGCTGGGCGTAGGTGCCGGCCGCCTCCTCGGGCGCGACTTCGGGCCCGGCCTGCGGGTCGTAGAACTGGGACTGGGCCTGAGCCTGGGCCTGCGCCTGGACCTGGGCCTGGACCTGCGCCTGATCGGGGTCGCCGTACTGGACCTCCCCGTTCCACTCTTGTCCGGCCACGGGCTGCGGCGATGCTTCCTGCGCGCTGCTCTGCAGCGGCGTCGCGGAGACCGCGAGGAGCGCGCTGATGCCGATAAGTAGGGTCTTCATCTTCATCCTCCTGTCCCAACCTAGTAGCCAGTTTCGGGCCAGGTTCGAGGCCGCTGCCGCGGGAGCTCGGGGGCTCGCGCGGGCCGCGGCGAATTTCAGGAATCTCCGACGAGGTTACGATCTAACGATACGCTCAAAGGCCGGTCGCCGCGGCGCCAAAACCAAGGCCGTGAATAATGGTCGTGATGTTGGCGCGGCATGACTGTGAACGGTCAGTGACACCCGCCCGCAACCTCGGCCCCGCGCAGCACAAAGGCGGCTCGCCGGAGGGGGCGCTTTGGCAGGTGCTGGCCGCCGGTGGCATACTGGCTGGGCCGCCATGTCAGAAAACGCTTGCGATCGCCACCCGGGATTTGCTACGCGGATCCTGATGCAGTCGTGGCTCCAGAGGATGAGCTTTGCCCTGACGGTGCTCCTGAGCATGCGCGCCTCGGCGATGCCAGGCCCCGGCAGTCGGGCTCATATAGCAAGCGGCCCGGCTCATGCGGCCCGCTCGGGCGCGCCGGGGTTGCAAGTACAGGCGCGGGCGCCGCTGGTGACTTCCGGAGCTCTCCTGCACCGGCGGCCCACAAGCGAGGTCAGCTGGAAAGCCAAGCCGAACAGTCGCCGGTCCGCGCCGCCGCTGCTGGCAAAGGCCGCGCCGCCGACCATCGAGCTTGAGCACCTGACCACCCACGCCACCTACAAGCTCCGCCCCGACTCGCCGCGCGGCGGGTTCTCGGCC
>DAOMZC010000379.1:0-6389 GCA_035437965.1 Pseudomonadota bacterium | reverse complement strand
CGTTATGGGCGGCGCGCGACTGCTGCAGGTGCTCGCCGCTGATCGGCTGGACGCAGCCGAAGTCTAAAAAGGCGATGCGGCCGTCCGGCTGGAACAGATAGTTTCCCGGATGCGGATCGGCGTTGAACATGCAGCCGATGAGGTTCCCTTTGAAGACGAAGCGCCACAGCGTCTCGGCATGCTGGCGGCGGGCGGCGGGTGGGGCGGTGGCCGCCTCTTCCAGGCTCGTTCCGGTGGCCAGCGTCGTCGTCAGGACCGTCCGGGAGGAGCACTCTGGGACGACCTCGGGAATCTCGATCAGCGGATCCCCTGCATGCAGGCGGCGGAAGAAGGTCTGGCGCTCTGCCTCCAGGGTGTAGTCGAGCTCCTCCTCGAAGCGCCGCTTCACTTCGGCGAACACGCCCTGGGAGTTCAGGTTCTGCGGGCCGAGCATGGCGACCAGACCCTGGATCATGCCGGCGTTCTGCAGGTCGCTGGCCACCGCCCCCGCGATGCCCGGGTGCTGGACCTTGACCGCGACCTGGCGGCCGTCAAGCAGGCGGGCGCGGTGGACCTGCCCGATCGAGGCGCTGGCGAGCGGCGTGTCATCCCACTCGGCAAACCGGGCGGCGATGGGCACCGCGAGCTCCTCTTCGACGATGCGCCGGATCTGCTGCGGCGATGAGGTGGGCGCCGCGGCGCGCAGCCCGCGCAGGGCGGTCTGGTAGGCGTCGCGGTGGGAGTCGGGGACCATGCCGTCGATGTAGCTTGCCATCTGGCCGACCTTGGCGGCCAGCCCGCGCATCGTGCCCAGCACCTCGGCGGCCTGCGCCGCGGCGCGCGCCCCGGCATCGCGGTTGAGCAGCAGGCTCGCCCCGGTGCGCGCGCCGAGCCCGGCCAGCCGGCGAATCCGGCCGAGCCGGCCCTCCGGCACCTTTCGCTCTGTGGTCATGACTAGACGATCCTACAGGCGACCCCGGAAGTCCATGCCGAGGAAGCTGCGACGGGCTACTGCATGGTCAGGACGACGCGGAAGCGCGACTTGCCGCTCATCATGCGCTCGTAGGCCTCGCTCGCCTTCTCCAGCGGGTAGGACTCGATCATGGCGCGCACGTTGGTCAGCACGCTGAAGTTCACCGTGTCCTCCGAGTCAATGGAGGTTCCCGAGGCCCAGCCCTTGACGCTGCGGTTGCTGCCGAGCAGCGGGTAGACCGACACCTGCAGCGGCTGCGGCGGCGCCCCGACCACCAGCAGCTGCCCCTGCACCCCCAGACCCCCGACCATGCTGCTGATGGCGTCCGAGTTCACCGCGGTAGCCAGGATCACCCGCGCCCCGCCGAGCTTCTGCAGCGCCTCGCCGACGTTTACCGCATCGCTATCCAGGTAATGGTGCGCGCCGAGCTGCTTGGCCAGCGGCGCCTTGTCCTGCCCGCGGGCTATAGCCACCGTGCGGAACCCCATCTTCACCGCGAACTGCACGCCCAGGTGACCCAGGCCGCCCAGACCCAGCACCGCCACCACGTCGCCGGCCTTGGCCGGGCTGTTGCGCAAGGCGTTGAAGGTGGTCACACCCGCGCACAGAAGCGGCGCCGCGTCCGCCGGCGAGAGCTCCGCTGGCAGCCGAGCGAGTCCGGCGGCCGGCGTCACCATCGCCTCGGCGTAGCCGCCATCGTAGTTCATACCCGGGATGCGCAGCTGGCTGCAGTTTACGTGGAAGCCGCGCCGGCACGCCTCGCAGCCGCCGCAGTGGGCGCCGAACCAGCCGACGCCGACGCGGTCGCCGACCTGCCAGCCGGTGACGCCCTCGCCCAGGGCGTCGATGCGTCCGGCGATCTCATGCCCGGGCACGATCGGGTAGGGGACGCCCGGCATGTGCCCTTCCTTGGCCATGGAGTCGCTGTGGCAGATCCCGCAGGCCTCCACCCGCAGCCGGACTTCCCCGCGGCCGGGCTGCGGCAGCTCGCGCTCTACGAGCTCTAGCGGTCCACCCGGCTTGCTGACCTGTACGACGCGAATCTTGCTCATCGTGTTCTCCTTGGCTGCCCTGGCTCGGCGACGATGCAGTCGCTGGTTTTGGTTGCGGGCCCAGCATACCATGAGCCGGCCGCGGAAAATACCCTGCAGCGGCGCGGACCTGGCCTTCATCTATTAGGCATCGGGGCAGGCAGCCTCTTTCTGCATCGCCTCCCACAGCGCGGCGAGGTGCTCGCGCTCGGTCAACAAGGCGCCGATCGACACCCGAATCATCCACTTGCCGTCGATTGTCGCCGGCGTCACCCAGGCTTCTCCTGATCGGTTCAAGCGATCCGCCCAGCCGAGCGTGTGGCGGTCGAGCGCGGCGCCGCTCAGGCCCGGCGGCTCGTGGCGTACACAGACCGTCTGCAGGGGCACCGGCGCCACCACCTTCCAGTCGGCCGCGGCGCGGACCTCCCCGGCCAGCCACTGCGCGTTGGCCAGATCGCGGCGCAGGCGCGCCTTGAGCGCCTCCACCCCCTCCAGCCGCAGGAGGAACCACAGCTTCAGCGCCCGGAAGCGCCGCCCGAGCGGAATCCCCCAGTCGCGGTAGTTGCGCACCTGCCCGTCGGCCGCGGTCTGCAGGTAGCTCGGATTGGTCGACAGCACCCGCTGCAGGTGCTGCGGATCCCGCAGGTAATAGAGCGAGCAGTCGAACACCGCCCCGAGCCACTTGTGCGGATTGACGACCACCGAGTCGGCGCCCTCGATTCCCTCCCACATCCAGCGGCACTCCGGCAAAAGCTGCGCCGAGCCGCCCATCGCGGCATCGACATGCAGCCACAGCCCGTACTCGCGGCAGAGCGCCGCAACCGGAGCAATCGGGTCTACAGCGGTAGTCGCCGTCGTTCCGGTCGTCACGACCACGGCGCAGGGCTTGCGGCCCGCCGCCAGGTCATCGCGGATCGCCGCCGCCAGCGCCTGCGGAGACAGCGCCAGCGCTTCATCCACCGCCACCTTGCGGATCTGCTCGCGCCCAAGTCCCGCCAGGAGCGCCGCCTTTTCCACCGAGGAGTGCGCCTGGGTCGAGACATACACCACCAGCGTCGCCGCCTCGCCCTGCAGCCCGCCGCGCGCGAGTCCGAAGTCGGTCGCCCGCTCCCGCGCGCACAGGAGGGCCACCAGCGTCGCGGTGGACGCCGTATCTTGAATGACCCCCTGCCAGGCCGCCGACAGGCCGAGCAGCTGCCGCATCCAGTCGGTGGTCACCTCTTCGAGCTCGCTGAGCGCCGGCGAGGTCTGCCACGCGATGCCCAGCACCCCGAGCCCGGTCGACAGGAAATCCCCGAGCACGCTCGCCAGCGCGGCGTTGGAGGGGAAGTAGGCGAAGAACTTCGGATGCTGCCAGTGCGACAGGTGCGGCAGGATGATGCGCTCGACATCCTCCAGCACCTGCGCGAACGGCTCGGGCGCCGCCGGGGCCTGCGCGGTGAGCAGCGCCTTGACCGCGCCCGGCCGGGTGGTCGCCATCACCGGGCGGCTGGATAGGGTGCGGCGATATTCGGCGATCAGATCGATCAGGCGGTGCGCGTGGGCAGCAAAGATGTCCGGGGTCATCGCTCGTATCTACCCCGGCGCCGCGCGGCAGCGCCAGACGAATCGGCATCGGTCGGCATCAGGCCAGCGAGCGGTTGCGGCACGGCCAGCCCTTGATGCGATCCGCCGCGATCGGTCCGCGCGAATCCGGTGACCGACCGGTAACAGACCGGTGACAGATTTGGGCAGCCGCGGTGTTTAGTCATCGTTCGGTCGGCGGCACTGCCCGGCCGCGGACGCGGTGGAGCGGAACCGACGGTGATAGCGAGGGCCTCGCTATCCGTACAGCGCAAGCTGGCCGCGCCATTCCTAAGTAACGCCATACCCTTAAGGAGCCTGCGATGTTAAGCCCTTCTGTAGTCCTTCGCTCTCGCGGTCGCCTCATTACCCGTACTCTGCCAGCCTCGGCGCTCACCCTCGCGACAGCTCTTGGGGCAGGCTGCGGGCCCGGGCCCGAGCTCGATCTCTCGTTCAACCCGCAAGAGGCGACCATCGAGCAGCTGCGCGGCTATGTGAAGACCAACATCGTGTCGTGCCGCTCGCTGATCGGCCGCTATCAGCTGCTGCACGACTCGCTCGACCCGACATTTCGTACAGTCGTATTGTGGAACACCCAGGTGTTTCAGGACGCCGATCGACTGGACCGCACTCCCGTTGGCCAGCGCGGCTCGCTCCACTGCGTGCCGATCGTCGTCAAGGACAACCTGAACTACGCAGGCTTGCCGACCACCGGTGGCGCGCGGGCGCTGTCCACTGCGATCACCGGCAACAACGCCGAGGCCGTGCAGCGCCTGCTCACCGCCGGGGCGATCGTCCTTGGCAAGACCAACATGCCCGACTTCGCGCTGGACGGCATAAATACCCTCAGCTCGCAGGGCGGGCAGACCGTGAACCCGTACAACCGCGCTCTTACTGTGTATGGGAGCAGCGGAGGCAGCGCCGCCGCGGTGAGTGCCAGCCTGGGAATCATCGGCCTTGGCACCGACACCTTCGGATCCCTCATCCTGCCGGCCAACGCGACGGGTCTTGTGACCATCCGGCCGACCCAGGGTCTGGTTCCGGCCACCGGAGTCCTGCCGCTGATGTCGCTGCAGGACGCGGTGGGCCCGATGACCCGCACGGTGGAGGATGCGGCGGCGGCGCTGGAGCTTTTGGTCGACAAGAAGTTCGTCGGCAGCGGCTCGCAGAACTACACCGCGATGCTGTCTCGCGACGGGCTGCGCGGCGTCTCGCTCGGCTATGATCCGCTCCTCCTGCAGACCCTCCCGGCGCCGCCGCTGGTCCCTAGCCAGGAGGTCGCAGATCTGTTCAATCAGACGCTCGGCAACCTCGGTAAGGCCGGAGCGAGCGCCAAGCCGGTGGACGCGCTGATGACTCTATTTCCGACTCTGCAGGCGGCGACCGATCTGTCCTTCAAGTGCATGCCGGTGGACTTCAAGCAGAGCCTGAACGGCTACCTCAGCTCGTCGCGCCCCGAAGTCACGACCCGGACCCTGGCCGACATCATCGCCACCGGCCAGTTCCTCGACTCGGTGAAGATGTTCCTCAATAACGCCCAGGCGCAGACCGACACCATCGCGACCAGCGCCGATTGCCAGCAGTACCTGACCGCCAAGGCGGCGGCCAACAGCGCCATCGTGGCGCTGATGGACAAGCAGGGAGTGGACCTTCTTGTCTATCCGGCCGCCAACCAGCCGGCGTTCCCGATCGGGCCGCCGCCGGCCGGCTGGTACGGGTTTCAGGCGCTGTCCTCGGTCACGGGCCTGCCCTCGCTGACCATGCCGATGGGAATCGCCGCCAAGGCCGGCGCGCCGGTCGGACTGGTCTTCCTGGCGCGCAACCACCAGGAGGCCAAGCTGATCCAGGCGGCCTATTCATTCCAGGCGCAGTTCAAGCCGCGGACGGCACCGTCTCTGTAGCCGGATGAGCGCCGGCCGCGCCGGAATCAGTCCCCAGCCGGCGCGGCCTCCGTCGGCGCCGAGAGCGCAGACAGCTCCTCCGTGCAGCGCTTCACATAAAACTCCCCAACGCTGTCTCCCGGGAAGCGCGCGAGAAGGCCGCGAAACTTTTCAAGCGCCAGCGCCGGGTCCTTGGCCGCCCAGGCCGCGAACGCCTCCACCGTCAGTGCCGCGAGCTCGCGCCGCGCCGCGCTCACCGCGTGGGCAGCGCCGGCCGCGTGCTCTCCCATCAGCTCATAGATCAGAATCGGCTCCTTGCGACCCTTGACTGCCACGTAATCGAGCGGTCGCATGAGGAAGCGCTCGGAGACCGCCGTATAGATTGTATGGCTGACGCAGATCTGGGTGCCGTAGTTCTTATTGATGCCCTCAAGTCGTGAGGCGATGTTCACCCCATCGCCGAGCGCCGTGTAGCTGACGAACTCGCTCGACCCGATGACGCCGACGATGACGCGGTCGGTGTGCAGCCCCACTCGCATGCGCAGCGGCGGCCAGTGCTTCTCGGCCCAGCGCTGGTTGGATACTTCCAGGGCGCGCACGCCGTTGAGCGCCGCCAGGCACGCGTGCGCGATGTGATCCGGGTCAAGATCCGGCGCGTTCCACAGCGCCATCACCGCATCGCCGATGTACTTGTCGATGGTGCCGTGCAGCTTGATCGCCTCGCTGGAGACCACGTCCAGATAGTCCGACACCCGCTCGGTCAGCGCCGCCGGCGTGACCTTCTCGGCCAGCGAAGAGAAGCTCGCCAGGTCGGTGAACATCACCGTGATCACCCGGCTCTCCCCACCGGTGCCGATGTTCTTTCCGGTCGCCAGCAGATCCCGCACGAGCTGCTTGGGCATAAAGTGGCTGACAAACTGCAAAGCCGTCTTCATCGCCGCCGTTGACTCGACCAGGTGGGCG
>DAOMZC010000378.1:0-6394 GCA_035437965.1 Pseudomonadota bacterium | reverse complement strand
GTGGCCGCGCTGCCGCTGCCGCAGCGCTGGGAGCGCGCGCCGCGCCCGCGCTGGCGGACCGCAGTGGGTGGCACCACCCTGGGTTTCGGCCTGACCCTGACCGCGCTCGGGGGCCTGGTCTTTGGTCTCAACCAGACTAACAGCTGTCCCCCTGCGGACTCCCTTTTCCCCCCGCCGCCGGGCTGCGCGACGAGCGAGCTCGCGACCCAGTACAACCTCGGGCTCACCCTGATGCCAGTGGGCGGCGCGCTGGCGCTGACCGGCATCATCCTCCTTGCCGTACCGGGCCCGCGTCGGCTGGTTCCGGCCCCGGCTGCCGGCCCCGCCCCGGACCGGCCCGCGCTCCGCTAGCCGGTCCAGTATTCGAGCCAATCCCTGGGACGGCCCTCCGTCGGGCAATCTCTTGACGAGACGAGCGCAACCGGGCTACGACGCGGTGTCAGCTCTGCAGTTAACCCAGGGAAAAATGGAGTTTAGCGATGACCCATCGATTCTCGGCTCGATTCATGGCTCAGTTGTCCGCGAAGGTGACCCCGGTCCTGGTCGGCGTGTGCTCAGCCTGCGTCATCAGCGGCTGTGGCAGCGACGACATCGCCCAGCTGGCGGAGCCGCTCACCGAGACCAAGGCGGGTCAGATCAACCAGACTGACGTGGCCTCCTTCCAGACCGGCATAAAGCTCAGCAGCTGCACCTTCGTCGTCGGTGGCGGCAACGGAACCTTCACTCCCTCCTCCGAGCTGTCGAGCGTCCTTTACGGCGACCCGAACGGCGCCGCCCACAAGCTCACCTTCCCGGTGCCGACGATCAGCTCGCCGAGCGCGACGGTCGACATCACCAGCCTGGAGGCCGAGATGGCCTCGACCGGAATCACCCTCAGCGGCGCCAACGCCAACGTCAAGGTCAGCTTCCACGGCCTGCTCAAGGTCAGCGTCACCGTCCCGGTGTTCGGCAAGCTGCCGGCGGAAATCCAGATCAAGTCCTCTAGCCTCACCGTGGCGCTGGGCTACGACAAGGCGACCGAGCGCGCTTCGGCGAGCAGCGTCACCAGCAAGTTCGACATCAAGACCCAGAAGTGCGGCGGCAGCGGCTGGTGCAATGGCCTCGTCGACGGGATCCTCAAGGGCAACCTCGCCACCTGGGTCGAGGCGCCGCTGCGCGATGCGGTGACCAAGGGCCTGAACAGCGACTCGAGCACCGAGGGCCTGTATGAGCTCGTCGGCGCCATGTACAACGTCAAGGATCACCAGGCCACGCCGTGGACGGTCGACGCCCACAGCCTCAGCCTCGCCTCCTCGGCGTTCAGCTTCAACGCCAGCCGCACCACCCCGTAGTCGCCGCCGGGACGCCGCATCCCCGCACCGTCTGCCCCGCCCGATCTCCCCGCACCTCTGCCGTTTTCTTGCCGCCCGGCGATCAGTCTGGTCAAAGCCGGCGGCAGCCGGTAACTTCCTCGCTCATGAGGGAACTCGTCCGCTATCCCGAGCCGCAGCTGGCCGCGCGCCTCGGCGACGTCCTGCTCGCCGAGGGAATCGACACCACCATAAACGCCGCTCGCGATGGCCAGACAGTGGTCTGGGTGCGCGACGATCTGCACCTGGAGCGCGCGCGGACCCTCCTGCAGGAGTTCCAGAGCCAGCCCGACGCGCCGCGCTTCATCGAGGCCAGCCGGATTGCCAAGGAGCGGCGCAGCCAGCAGAAAAAGGCCGAGGCCAACCGGCCGCCGCTCATCCGGGCGCGCGACGGCCTCCTTTCGTCCGGCGGGACGAGCGGCACAAGCGGGATCTCGCCGCTCGCCGCCGCGCTCATCCTGATGAGCGTGGTCGTCGCGATCCTCACCCAGCTCGGCGAGCGCGAGGACATGGTGCGCCTCTTCAGCTACGCGAGCTGCCGCAGCGAAGGTCAGTACCTCATCTGCGACAGCACGGCCGCCTTCCTCGCCGGCCAGTTCTACCGGGTGATCACTCCGATCTTCATCCACTACGGCGCGGCCCACCTGCTCTTCAATATGTGGTGGCTAAAGGACCTGGGAACGATGATCGAGCGGCGGCAGGCGGCGTGGTACCTCGCGCTCCTCGTCGTGGTGATCGCGGCCGGCTCGAACACCGCGCAGTACTGGGTCGGCGGGCCGGGCTTCGGCGGCATGTCCGGGGTGGTCTATGGCCTGTTTGGGTATATCTGGGTGCGCGGGCGCTTCGATCCGGCCTCCGGCTATGCGCTGTCGCAGCGCGACATTATCTGGATGATGCTCTGGCTGCTCGCCTGCTACACCGGCTTCGTAGGGCCGGTCGCCAACACCGCCCACACGGTCGGACTCGCGGTGGGCGCGCTGTGGGGATTCCTCGCCTCCGGCTACCTGCCCCGGCGGCTGCGGCGTCCCTGACCCCTCCCCCCAAAAAAATCCGTCAGAGGCAATTTTTTTAAAAAAGGAGTGTAACCTTTTTTTAACCGTAGATGATATGATGGGAATCCTGCCCGCGCTCAGGGCACCAGGATGAGGTAGTGTCCCATGCTACGGTTCACGCGACCAGGTTCCCTGACTCCTCGGAGTACGCGCGCCCGATCCCGACCCTGGCTGCGCGCGATCATCCTCGCCGCAGCCGCCCTCGGCCCGCTACTAAGCTCGCTTACCGCCAGCGCCGCGCCCGCCGGTGATTTGCTCGTCCGCCACAAAAGCGGCGCCCCGGCCATCCCCTCACCGTTTCTGCGGCTTTACACCATCGTCGGCTTCTCTGTAGCGGCGTATCTTCTGCAGTGGCTGCTCGCCAGGCGCCGGGACCACCGTATGGCCATGCGCCACGGCATGGCGGCGGCCTTTGTCCTAAGCGGAATCGATCACTTCATGCAGCCGGAGGTGGTCTACATTCCCATGCTCCCCGACGCCCTCAAGCCGCACGGCCTGCCGCTTGTCTACATCTCGGGCGTGACCGAGCTCCTCGGCTCGGTCGGACTTGTCGTTCCGGTGTCGGTGTACCGGCGCCTCGGTCTGCCGAACCTCCTCAAGCTGACGGGGGCCGGCGTTGCCCTCATGCTCGCTACCTTGATGATCGCCAACGCCGACATCGCGATAAAAGCAACCCTGGGACATCACTACGCATTCCCAGTCTGGATGTACTATCTGCGGCTGGCCTTTCAGCCGATGTTCATAGTCTGGGCGCTCTATTGTACCGAGTTGATCAGGGCCGTGCCCAGCCCGGACAGTGTCCCGATGAAGCTGTTCCTCTTCGATCAGCACAAGCGCCTTGAGCGCTTCCTTCCGGTGTTCAAGCCGATCGGCATGTCCTATGACAGCCACACCGTGCTGCGCGAGAAAGTGACGAGCGTGGTGGTGCCCGGCTTCTCGGTGAGCGACCTGACCACGTGCAACCTGGACTTCCTGTTTGATTACGTCGTCTTCCCCACGTCCATCATGAAGTACGCCTCCGAGTGGAAGCAGCAGGGCCGCACCATGCAGAAGGGTGACGTCATCATCCAGCAGGCGTCGGCGCCGCCGCTGGCGCTCTCGCTGAAGATGGTGTTCGCGGTCCGCGTCGTCGACATGTTCCGCAGCCCGACCAAGGTCGGGTTCAGCTACGGCACGCTCAAGGGTCACGCCGAGATGGGCATCTCGGAGTTCTACTTCTCCGTCCAGGACGGCGTCGTGCGCGCCAACATCCACACGTACTCCGCCCCCGGGGCCCTTCTAACCCGGATGGTCGCTCCGTTTATCACCCTGCCCTATCAGCAGTACTGCACAAACCGCGCGCTCCAGCGAATGAGCGAGTCATTCCAGTGCGCCAACCGCCAGCCGTCCCTATTAATATCGATTCACATCTGATCAGCCGCCGCCGGCGAAGTCGCCCTGGCGCCACGCCTCATAGGCCAGCACGGCCACCGCGTTACTGAGGTTCAGGCTGCGCTGGCCGGGGCGCATGGGGAGGCGCAGCCGCTGCTCGACCGGCAGCGATTCGAGGAGCTCGGTCGGCAGCCCGCGGGTCTCGGGACCGAACAGGAAGCCGTCGCCGCTGCGGTAGCGGACTTGATCGTAGCGGGTCGTGCCGCGAGTGGACAGAGCGAACAGCCGCGCCGGGCTCACCTTTTCGCGAAAGGCCGGATAGGAGTCGTGAATCTGGACCGCGGCCCACTCGTGATAGTCAAGCCCGGCGCGACGCAGCTTCTTGTCTTCCATGTCGAAGCCGAGGGGTCTAATAAGGTGCAGCTGGCAGCCGGTGTTGGCGCACAGCCGGATTACATTGCCGGTGTTGGGCGGAATCTCCGGTTGAAACAAGATGATGTGAAACACGGCCGGCTCGCGTCGCTTGTTTGGCGGAAGCTAGCACGGCGGCGGCGAAAAGGGGTGACCGCGGCAGCCGTGGTTCGGCAGTGCTGAACTCGCGGCAGTGTGACATACTGGCCCGCCATGGAGCTCCGAATCAGTGAAAAGCCGGCTGAAATCAGCGATCTGACCCTTAGCAGTGGCTCGGCAGTCACTCTGTTTATAAGGCGCCGGCTCGGGCCGGGGGCCAGGCTCGTGGGGCTCGGCGCGGCTTGCCTCTCGGCGCTCGGCTGCGGCTCGCTGTTCGGGAACAATACGCCGCAGCCGACGCCGACCAGCGCGTTCATCAGCCCGGCGGTCTCGTTTCCTTCGGGGCTTGACTGCTCGAACGCCGGCGCGCAGCCGATCTCGGTGTCGTGGGATGTGAAGCCGATTCAGCTCGACAGCGGCACGGTGGGGGCGGCCACGGAGTTCGCCAACCAGGAGATGCTGGCCAATACCGGCGGCTCGCCGACCGACTGTTATTACACTCCGCTCGGCGCCGCGAGCTCGATCGCGGGCGCGAGCCTGCGTCCCGGGCTGTGGCAGATCACCTTCACGCATACGATACCCGGCTATCCGAATCCGATCGTGTGTACGAGGCAGCTCGTGCGCGGCACCAACCAGATCGCGTTCATCATCAGCGCGCGGACTGTCGGCTGCCAGTAGGCCGGCGCGTGCTGACATAGCTGTCAGGGCAAGAGACGGATTTTCAAGCGGCGGCGCCGACGCGACAACGCGGGCCCGAGCGGGCGAACGGGGTGGCTCTGTGGCATGGGCCTTGAATAAGATGAAGGCATGAAAAACCTTCACCTTCCCCTGATCACCCTGCTCCTCATTCCCTGCTTCTTCGCCCCAGCCTGCAACACCACCCCATCCAGCAACGAGATCGACCTGGCGGGCCGGGTGCCGCAGAAGCATCGCCCCACCGCCACCGCCTGCTCGATGACCCGCGCTCCCGGCCCGGCCGCCATCAGCAACGGTCAGTGCAAGCAGGACAGCGACTGCGTGGACACCACCAAGGGCCAGAACGGTCGCTGCGTCTTCAGCCGCATCGGCCCGGTCTGCAGCTACGACGAGTGCTTTGACGACAGCACCTGCCTGAGCAAGGTCTGTCTGTGCCGGCCCGACGGCGAGACCACGGCCACCCAGCAGGCCAACCACTGCCTGCTCGAGGGCGACTGCCGGACCGATGGCGACTGCGGCGCCGGCGGCGCGTGCTCGCCGTCGTTCTCGACGTGCGGCGCCTACAGCGGCGTGGTCGCTTACTACTGCCACACCCCCAAGGACACCTGCATCGATGACGCGGACTGCGCGAGCAGCGACGGCGGCTTCGGCGGACCGGGCTACTGCATGTTCAGCCCGGAAGGGGGAAAGTGGATCTGCTCGTATAGTCAATGCGCTGGCTAGCGCTGCTCGGCGTCCTTGCGCTGTCCGCCTGCGGCGGGCCCGCCGACGAGCCGCTGCGGGGCTTCCTCAGCGATGGGGCGCAGCGGCGCGCAGCGCTGCTCGGGTCGCTGTGGTTCCGCGACAATGAGTACGCGCAGCTGCGCCTGGCCCGCTACGCCACCGCGGACGACGAGTCGTGGGACCGCCTGCCCGAGTGGCTGCCCCGGAGCACCCCGCTGCGCCGCGGCCTCGACGCCGCCCCGCTACCGCTGCCGCTGCCGGCCGGTGGGTCCGCTGCGGAGCTGACGACGGCGCTGCGCCGCCTGGGCGAGGCCGCCTTCTTCGACTATCCGGCGCAGCTCGTCGGCGGCTTCGAGCTGGCGCTGCGCTCGCCCGAGCTGCTGGCGGCGTACGGGCTGTGGCAGGGTCGCGCGCCCACCGATGCCGCCGACGCCGCGCCGCGCCTGGGAGGCCTTTTGCGCGTCGAGCTGCCGGGCGGCAGCGGCACCGCCCTGTCGCTGAGCTGTGCCAGCTGCCACGCCCGCGCGACCGGCGAGCGAGTCGAGCCGGGCCGCCCCGCCGACCGCCTGGACCTCGGCGCGCTCGCGCAGGACCAGGCGCCGCCCGGCGTCGAGCTGGCCCAGGGGCGCTGGGGGCCCGGGCGGGTGGACGTCAGTCCCGACGGCGCCGACAATCCGGTGGCGATCCCGGATC
>DAOMZC010000377.1:0-6401 GCA_035437965.1 Pseudomonadota bacterium | reverse complement strand
CCGCAATCGATCCCGCGCCGCCGCGGCCGCTCCGGCGCCGACCTCAAGCCGAGTAGTGTCGCTCTCTAAAGGGGGCGATGGCCAGACGTTCCGCAGCGGCGCTCCTTATCGACCTCGGGGCCCGCGGCGCCGACGTGGAATGGAGGCCGCGGCGTCGCGCTAGAAGCGGAACAGCCCGACGAACGCTGGCGAGCCGACGCCCACGATCGGGTTGCCGACCGCGGTCAGCTTGCCCCCCGCATCGATCCGGAAGACCGCCAGATTGCCGGCGTTGGGGGTAGCCGCGGTGCGCTGGTTGGCGACCACCAGCAGCTTGCCGGAGTCGTCCAGGCCGAAGCTGCGCGGGACCTGGCCGCGCGTCGGCTCGTTGCCCGACAGGGTCAGCACCCCGGTCGCTTGATCGAGGGCGAAGATGGCGATCGTGTCCAGGCCCCGGTTCGAGCCGTAGACGTAGCCGCCGCCCGGGTGCACGGCGACCTCGGCGCAGGTGTTGGCGGTGGTGTTGCCGGTGGGCAGGGTCGAGACGGTGGCCTGGGCGGTGAGCTTGCCGGCGGTCGCGTCGTAGGCGTAGCTTGTCATCGAGCTCGCGAGCTCGTTGATGCCGAAGGCCCACTTCTGGCTCGGGTGGAAGGCCAGGTGACGGGGTCCGGCGCCCGCCGGCGGGCTGACCGTGGCCGGGCTGTTGGCGGTGAGCTTGCCGCCGGCAAAGCTGTACTGGGCGATGTAGTTCGCGCCGAGGCAGGGGACAAAGACATAGGCACCGCTGTCGCTGGTGAGGATCTGGTGCGCCTTGTCTCCCGTCGCCTTGCTATCGCTGGCGGCGCCCAGCGAGCCGTCCCCGACCACCGGAAAGACGGCCACCGAGTCGCCGCCATAGTTGGCCACCAGCACCGCGCCGCCCCCCGGGCTCACCGAGACGTGCGCCGGTCCCGCCCCGAGCGTCGCGGTCTTGCCGCGCGCCGTGAACCCCGCGGTCTGCGGATCGAAGCCGAACGCCAGCACCTCCGAGCCGCTCTCATCGACGGCGAACACGCGGGCGTTCTTGGTATCGACGGCGAGAAATGAAGGGTTTGCTCCCGCCGCCGTCGCGCCCCTGGGGGTGAGCGTCCCCGCCGCGACATCGACCAGGAAGGCGCGAATCTGCCCGTCGCTGGAGCCCGTAAACGCGTACACCGGCCCCGGCGCCGTCGCCGCGTCCGCCGCCACCGCCGCGTCCCGCGCCCCGCCATCGACCGCCGGCGGGTTGCTGCTACTCGTCTGCGAACAACCAAAGGCCGCCAAGCACACCCCGAGTACGACTGTAAGTTTCACCGCACCAGTCTACTCGAGCGCCGAGCCGACCGCACCTCTCCGTCGCTGACGCTTGCTGGGACATGGTGATCCCTGGTGAGGTCTGGTGAGGACGTGATGCTCGGTGACCGCGCCAGACCGTTGCAACCTGCAGTCCGCCGATCGATGATCCTCGGACCATGACCTGGGACCCAGCGCAGTACCTGAAGTTTGCCGGCGAGCGGCTGCGCCCCGCGAGCGATCTGCTGAGCCGGATCCCGCTCGCCGCGCCGGAGTCGGTGGTCGATCTCGGCTGCGGCGCCGGCACCGTGCTGCCGCTGCTCGCGCAGCGCTTCCCGCAGGCGCGGCTCGTCGGTGTAGACGGCTCGGCGCCGATGCTCGCGCGGGCGCGCGCCGCGTACCCGCGTCTCGAGCTCGTCCACGCCGACCTCGCCACCTGGCGCCCGCCGGCACCGGTGGAGCTGCTGTACAGCAACGCGACGCTGCACTGGCTCCCCGATCATGACACGCTCATCCCGGGCCTCCTCGATGCGCTCAAGCCGGGCGGCTGTCTCGCGATCCAGATGCCGCGCAACTTCGCCGCGCCGTCCCACACCTGCATCATCGACGCGATCGAGCAAGGCCCGTTTCGGCAGCGCCTGCTGCCCCACCTGCGCCGCCAGCCGGTGGCCGCGCCGGCGCACTACTATCGCCTGCTGCGCCCCCGCGTCGCCACGCTGGAGCTGTGGGAGAGCGAATACCTGCAGGTCCTGAGCGGCGACAATCCGGTCGCCGAGTACACCAAGGGAAGCTGGCTCCAGCAGTTCCTCGCGCTCCTTTCCGAGCCCGAGCGCCGCGCCTTCGAAGCCGACTACCGCGCCCGCGTCCGCGCCGCCTACCCGCCCGAGCCCGACGGCCACACCCTGTTCCCCTTCCGCCGCTTGTTCATCATCGCCCAGCTCGCCGGCGGCTAGCGCGAAGCGGTTTTCTAATACGTTGTGCCAGCTCCGGAACGGTCTTGCCGCGCGCTACGTACCAGTGCGCTGAACGAAGGGGAATGGATCGATCGATCGTCGCACATCGGGATGCGATGTCGCAAGGTCCGCTCAGACCGTCAAAGAGCTGGACGGAGCTTCGCTGAAGCGGCAGCAGGCGCTCAGGGCGCTGCCCGCCGCGGCGCGAGGTCGTAAAGGAATACCTCGCATGAGCCTGAACTTTTGCCGTCGCTCCAGCTGCTGCGCCCGAGCCACCTGTAGCCGCGCGAGCGCAAGAGGGCCTGTGCTGCATGGTTGTGGGTCCAGGTCACGCTGATCACGCGCTCGCAGCGCTGCGCCAGCCACGCCGTGATGAGCGGCCAGCCGCGCTTGCCGAGGATGCCCTGCCCGCGAAACGGCGGCAGCACCCACTCGTCGAGCTCGACGCAATCGGGCGGGATGGCGACGCCTTCGCCGGGCTGCACCTGGCGCCGGACCACGGTCACGCCGACGGGCGCGCCGTCGAGCCGCAGCACGAGTCCTTCGCTCGTCGCGCAATAGTCGCGCGCGCGGGCGTCATCCATGCTGTGCGGCAGGTAGTTCATGACGCGGATCGCCGGATCGAAAGACGCCTCGACGATCATCGCTACGACATCCGCGCCCACCACGCCATTTTCGCCAAGTGGAGTGATGGAGAGCTGGCGCTCACTGATCGGGACGCTCATGGGTTGTTCCTCCGTGTCGTGGCCGCGCTCTTGCGGGTGCCGGGCATGAGCTCGGCGACCGCGCGGTCGGCCGAGAGCAGCGCGCCTTGCAGCGAGCCGAAGAGGCGATCATGGGTCGCCTCGCCGGCGAACACGACGCTCGGCCGCGGCGAGCCGGGTCGATAAAGCGGACGCGCCAGCGCTTGTCGCAGCGGCGCCGAGCCGACAGTGGGGTAGGAGAAGCCGCAGCGGATGAAGGGCTCCGCGCTCCAGTCCTGAATCAGGTGCTCGCGCAGCGCAGAGGCGGCCGACCCGGGCGCCGGCAGGACGCGATCGAGCCCCGCGAGCAGCGTCGGCAGCGCCCGCGCCCCCCGCGACAGCAGCGCCTCCGCCGCGCGCCCGCAGACGAAGGCGGTCATGATGCGGTCGGGCTCCCTGCCGCGCTGACCGCAGCTCCACATCTGCGGCGCGTGCGGAGCGCCGAGCAGCGTCAGGCTGCTGCAGCGCGAGGGCCACAGGTCGCGTTTGAAGCGCAGAAATATCTTCAGTATGGGACCGACGCCAATGCCGCGCGCGGCGTGCAGCTTCTCCACCGGTAGAGGCGGCGTGAAATCGATATCGCCATCGCGCAGGACGGGCAGCGGCACCGTGATCAGCACCTGCTCCGCGGTGAAGTGCTCGCCACCACGAACCGTGACCCGCACCTGGGGCCCGCTCCAGTCGACCGTCTTTACCACGCGACCGCACAGCGACTTCACTTCCTCCGTCTCGAGCAGCTTGACTAGCGGCAGTCCGTCGAGGGTGTAGTTGCGCGTGCCCTGGTGCTGCCAGGCCGACTCGGCCGCCGCCAGGGCGTGCAGGCCCAGGCGCTCGCTATCGGCGCCGTATTCGTTGCCCAGGATGGCGTCGAGCAGCTCACGGGCGCGCGGCGGCAGCCCGGCGAGCGCCTGCGCCAGCGACCCATCCGGTCCCGCATAACCCGGCAGCGCATCGAAGAACTGCTGCGCCAGTAGGTGATCCGGGTCGTCCGCGCGCAGCACGTCGCGCCGACCGGCGCACAGATCGCTCCACAGGTGCGACCGCTCGCGGCAGACCCGCAGCGGGAGCGCTTGCGCCCGGGCGAGGCGATAGGAGACCGACCTCTCCCCGTGCAGCTCTTCGGCGCCGAGCTCGATCGGAAAGGCGGCAAAGCCGCTGCGGCTCTTCACCCGTCCCCCGACGCTGTCTGCGGCCTCCAGCAGGGTGACCTGGGCGCCGCGGCCGTGCAGCAGGCGCGCGGCGTAAAGGCCCGCGGCGCCGGCGCCGATGACGATGATGCTAGGTGCCTTCAATGCGCATCCTCACGTACGTGCTGAAGAAGCCGGCGTAGCGCGACTGGATTTCCGGATCGCGCCAATCGGTGCCGCGAATCTGTCCGCGGCAGACCGCGGTGCCGCACGCGCAGTGAAACTCGTCGTAGTCGCTGGCGTCGCTCATGGCGTAGTCGAAGGTGAGCTCCTCGCCGACGGCAATGTCGCGGCGGGCGACGACGATGATGTCACCACGGATGCCGCAGTTCGGCTGGCACGAGTGATTCACCATGTCGCCGGGCTCGCGGACTTCGCCGCTCACCAGAAACAGATCGCTGTCGATCTGAATCGAGCGCCGCTTGCGCTCTTCCGGCAGGGCCTCCAGCTGCGCGCGCGAGACCGGGTAGCCGCCGAATACGGCCACGGTCTCGCCGCGCTCGATGGGGGCGATCGCGAACGCGCCATCGCCGCGATTTTCCGTCGAGCGAGCTGCGGCCTTGGCGGTCAGCCATTGGGTGTTCATCGGGCCGCACTCGCTTTCGCACTGTCAAAGGCCAGGCGCATCGGCTTGGCCAGCGAGAAGAGGCGATGATGAGTCACGCCGTCGTAGGTGCGGCACGGACGATCGCGGCGCCGCGCCAGGCGCTCGTCTACCTCGGCCGCGGTGAGCTGCGGCAGCTCGTGATCGCGACTGGCGACGGCGAAGACCCACTCGGCGCCGAACGATGGGATGAAGCACGAGTAGGCGGCAAGGCCGGCAAAGCAGGGGGCGGCGGCGGACACGATGGCGGCGGGGCCGAGGACCGGCGGCGCCATCTGGAAGCTGCCGACGTGTCCGGCGTAGAATCCGCCGGGCGCCAGGCAGCTCGCCAGGAGCGCGAAGAATGAGGTCGCGTAGAGCTGCGCCAGGGGGGTGCCGTCTTCGGCGTCCGGCAGGTCGCAGACGATCAGATCGAACTTGTCGCCGCTGCTCGCGGCGCGCTGCAGGAAGGACAGCGCATCTTCGCAGCGCAGCTCGGCGCGCGGATCGGCAAAGGCCCCATCGGACCAGGTGGGCAGGTGCTCGCGGCACAGCGCCACGAGCTCGGGGTCGAGATCGATCATCACGCAGCGCTCGACTTCGGCAAAGCGCAGCACCTCACGCAAGGTGGCGCCTTCACCGCCGCCCAGAATGGCGACGCGGCGCAGCGCCCGCGGCGCCAGCACGAACGCCGGCGCCACCAGCGACTCGTGGTACTGCGCCTCATCAGCGGCTGCCGACTGGATCATCCCGTCCAGCGAGAGGAGCCGGCCGTGGGCCTCGGTATCGACGATCTCGACGTGGGCGAAGGCGGTCTTTCCCGCGTGCAGCACCTTTTGCACCCGCAGCGCGCTGATCTGATCTTCTTGTTCGTCGGATAGCCACAGGTCCGGGGTCTTGTCGGCGCCTGGCTGCACCGCGCGGATGGCGCGCAGCTCGACTCCCGCCGCCAGCCGCGCGCTCCACAGGTTGCCGATTCCGACCGGCTGATCCTCAAGGCCGCGCTGCAGCATCACGTGATGAGAGCTCGTCGCGCCCAGCGCTTGACTCAGGTACTCGTGCGCGAGCAGCGGGTCGGTGTGCTCGCCGCAAGTGAAGAAATCGACGGCGGCGTAGCGGAGTTCCGGCCAGGTGTGGATCGTCAGGTGGGACTCCATGATGATGACGACGCCGCTGATCCCGTGCGGCGCAAAGTGGTGGAACTCCTGCTTCACCGGCGTGGCCCCGGCCCGCCGCGCCGCGGTGACCATCTGGTCGCCCAGGCCCGCTAGATCATCGAGGAGCTCCGGGCTGCAGCCGTAATACTCGGCAATGACGTGACGACCCAGGACCTGAAAATTAGAAGCCGCTGATACTTTCATCGAGCACATCCTCCGCACAACTCGGCTCGGCAGAGAGCAACGGCGATGCCAAGCCTGCAAGTTGGGCGGCGCCGCTCGCCACAGCTCGGCGAGCGGCCGGGTCGCCGGGGCGGAGATGTTCAGCTGGTCATCCGGCTTGACCAGCTGGGAACCTGGTGGACGTCCAGTTAGACACTTGCTGCGCGGCCCGCAATCGATCCCGCGCCGCCGCGGCCGCTCCGGCGCCGACCTCAAGCCGAGTAACATCATGCTGGTCGCCGACTCGGCCATGCCGTCGGGGGAGC
>DAOMZC010000376.1:0-6415 GCA_035437965.1 Pseudomonadota bacterium | reverse complement strand
GCCATCCTCGGGCGCGAGGTGCGCAGCGCCAAGGATTTCGCCAAGCTCCTGGACAAGGCGGTCGAAGAGAGCGCGAGCCGCGAGGTCATCATCAAGGTCCAGCGCGGCGACGACCTCGTCGACCTGAAGCTGCAGACCAAGCGCCCCGCCGGCGGCGCCGGCGGCAAGAAGGGCGGCAAGAAGGGCCGCTAGCGCCGCCTACTGCCCTTTATCCAGCTTCAGTCAGCTTCAGGATCAGGCCGTCGAGCTCGTCGAGGGAGTGGTAGTGCACCTCGATGACCCCCGAGCGCGCGTCCTTGGGCCGCAGGGTGACCCGCACGCCGAGCGCCTTCTGCAGCTGGTCCTCGACGTCGCGCACCGCCGGCGTCTTGGGTCCGTCGGGGGTCTTTTGCGGCTTGCGGCCGTCCTCGCGCTGGGCGCGGCGGACCAGGTCCTCGGTCTGGCGCACCGACAGCTCTTTGGCGACGATGCGGTCGGCGGTCAGCTCGATCCGCTCGGGGCTCTCAAGGCCGAGCAGGGCCCGCGCGTGGCCCATCGACAGCTTCTGGGTGGCGACCTGATCGCGGACCTTGTCGGGCAGCTTGAGCAGCCGCAGGGAGTTGGCCACCGTCGTCCGCTCGCGACCGACGCGCCGCGCCAGCTCTTCCTGGGTGTAGCCGAACTCGTCGGACAGGCGGCGGTAGGCCTCGGCCTCTTCGATCGGGTTTAGGTCCTCGCGCTGGAGGTTCTCGACGAGCGCCAGCTCGAACGCCTGCGTCGCGCTGACGTCCTTGACCACTACCGGGACTTCTTTGAGCCCGGCCCGCTGGGCGGCCCGCCACCGCCGCTCGCCGGCGATGAGGACGAAGCTGCCGCCGGGCTCGCTGCGCTTCTGATCCGCCTTGAGCTCGGCGGCGTCGAGCAGCCGCACCACCAGCGGCTGCACGAGCCCCTGGGCGCGGATCGAGTCGGCGAGCTCCTGCAGGCGCTGCTCGTCGAAGCGCTGGCGGGGGTTGTCGCGCGCCGGCCGGATCTCTTCGATCGGGCACAGGAAGAACTCGCGCCGGTTGCCCGCCGCCCGCACCGCCGCCGCGGTCATCGCCGCCCCGCCGAGATCGGGGGCGCGGTGCACCGCCACGTCGGCCTCCCCTTCCCCGCCGGCCGTCGGCTCCCCGAGCGGCGCCGCGGCGCTCGGCAAGCTCGGGATGAGCGCGCTCAGCCCGCGCCCCAGAGCCTTTCGCTTGTCCATCGCCCTACGCCCCGCCGCCCGGCTGCGCCGCCGCTTCCGGCTGCGCCGTCGCCGTCTGCTGCAGCAGGAACTCCCGCGCCAGCTGGGCGTAGCTGTGCGCCCCGCGCGAGGCGGCGTCGTAGCGCAGGATCGGCAGCCCGTGCGACGGGGCCTCGGACAGCCGGACGTTGCGCGGGATGAGGGTCCGGTAGACCTTGTCGCCGAAATGCTGCCGCACCTCCCCCTCGACCTGCTGCATCAGATTCTGCCGCCCGTCGACCATGGTGAGCAGGATGCCGGTAAGCTGCAGCCGCGGGTTCCACAGCCCGCGCACCTTGTCGATGGTGCCGCACAGGTACGAGAGGCCCTCAAGGGCGTAGTACTCGCACTGCATGGGGATTATCACCTGATCCGCGGCGACCAGGGCATTGAGGGTCAAGAGGCCCAGCGAGGGCGGGCAGTCGATGAAGATGTAATCGTAGCGCTCGCGCACCGGCGCCAGCGCCTCGGCGAGCTGCCACTCGCGGCGCGGCTCGGCGACGAGCTCGACCTCGGCCCCAGCCAGATCCGCCGTCGCCGGCACCAGCCACAGCGTCGGCAGCACGGTGAGCTGCGTCAGCTCGCGCAGCGAGACCTTGTCGATGAGCGCCTGGTAGACGCCCTGCTCGATGCTGCCGCGCGGGAAGCCGAGCCCCGAGGTGGCGTTGCCCTGCGGATCGAAGTCGACGATCAAGACCTTCTGCCCCTCGGCCGCCAGGGCGGCAGCGAGGTTCACCGCGGTCGTCGTCTTGCCGACGCCGCCCTTCTGGTTTGCGATGGCGATTACCCGGCCCATGCGTACGTGTCCTCAGATCTTTTTTGGCGATCGGTGCCAACGCGGAAGGATACCGACGAGGCGGCCCGGGCCCAAAAAAAAGCGCACCTGCCGGGACGAATTTTCCGGCGGGCCAAGTCGAGGCTGGCCCATTGCGTGGCCAGCATGAAGAACTATTATAGAACCCAACTATCCCAAAATAGCGGCGGGTAGAAGGCACAAGTAGCGGGCGTGCGACGACAATTTCCGGTCGCCGGCGCCGAAAGTAAGGGAAGTCAGCCGAGCCATCATGTCAGCCACGATGAAAACCTCAGCCACCGCGACAGGGGCAAGCTGCGCTGCACCCCGGCAACCGTCAACGGGCTGCACAGAAACGGTCCTTTTAAGGAGTACACGATGACCAAGATAAAGGGCGGTCCCCCTGACACTGGCGGTCCCGTTGACATCCCCGATGTGCTGTCGATCCTGCCGCTGCGCAACTCGGTCCTGTTCCCCGGCTCGATCATCCCGATCGACGTGGGACGGCGAAAGAGCGTCAAGCTCGTCGAGGAAGCGATCGCCAAGGAGCGCCCGATCATCGGCATCCTCACCCAGCGCGACGCCCGCACCGAGGATCCCGGCGAAGGCGACATGTACAGCATCGGCTGCGCGGCGCGCATCCTGAAGGTGATAAAGCTCGCCAAGGACAACTTCTCGGTCATCCTGCAGGGCGTGGCGCGCATCCGCGTGCTCGGCTACGAAGGGGCCGACCCCTTCCTGTCGTGCAAGGTGATGGGGCTGCCCGACCCGACCTCGACGGACGTCGAGCTCGACGCGCTGGTGATGAACCTCAAGGACATCGCCAAGCGGGTCATCAAGCTCATGCCCGAGCTGCCCAAGGAGGCCAGCGCGCTCGTCGACAGCGTCACCGATCCGGGCCAGCTCGCCGACCTCATCACGTCCCAGCTCGACATCCCGGTCGAGGAGAAGCAGGACGTGCTGGAGACCTTCGACCTCAAGGCGCGCATGCGCAAGGTGCTGAACTTTCTTACCCGGCAGCTTGAGGTGCTCAAGGTCCGCGAGAAGATCAACACCCAGGTCCAGGAGGAGATGGGCCGCAACCAGCGCGAGTACGTGCTGCGCCAGCAGCTCAAGGCGATCAAGGAAGAGCTCGGGGAGCTCGACGAGGGCGGCGGCGACTTCGAGGAGTTCAAGACCAAGATCACCGAAGCCAAGATGCCGCCCGATGTCGAGAAGGTGGCGCTCAAGCAGTACGAGCGGCTAAAGGTCATGCAGCCCTCGTCGGCCGAGTACACGGTCACCCGAACTTAGCTTGAGTGGCTGGTCGAGATGCCGTGGTCGGTCAGCACCGAGGACAAGATCGACATCCCCGAGGCGCGCGGCATCCTCAACGCCGACCACTACGACCTCGAGAAGGTGAAAAAGCGCATCCTGGAGTACCTCGCGGTGCGCAAGCTCAAGGCCGACAAGAAGGGGCCGATCCTGTGCCTGGTCGGCCCGCCCGGCGTCGGCAAGACCTCGCTCGGCAAGTCGATCGCCAAGTCGCTCGGGCGCAAGTTCGTGCGCATCTCGCTCGGCGGCGTGCGCGACGAAGCGGAGATCCGCGGCCACCGCCGGACCTACGTCGGCTCGCTGCCCGGCCGCATCATCCAGGGGATCAAGCGCTCGGGGACCAATAACCCGGTGTTCGTCCTGGACGAGATCGACAAGCTCGGGCACGACTTCCGCGGCGATCCGAGCTCGGCGCTGCTCGAGGTCCTCGACCCCGAGCAGAACAACACCTTCAGCGATCACTACCTGGAGGTCGCCTTCGATCTGTCCAAGGTCATGTTCATCGCCACCGCCAACATCCTCGACCCGATCCCGGCGGCGCTGCGCGACCGGCTGGAGATCCTCGAGATCCCCGGCTACACGCGCAACGAGAAGGCGATGATCGCGCGCAACTTCCTCATCCCCAAGCAGATCGAAGAGCACGGGATGTCCGACGCCCAGATCGCCATCGATGACAGCGCCATCGGCGAGATCATCGACAGCTACACCCGCGAGGCTGGGGTGCGCAACCTCGAGCGCGAGGTCGGCTCGCTGTGCCGCGGCGTCGCGGTCAAGGTCGCCGAGGGCGAGGCGCCGGCCAAGATCAACATCAGCGGCGCCACGGTGCCCGACTACCTCGGTCCGCAGAAGTACATGAACGAGGTCGCCGAGCGCACCAGCGTCGCCGGCGTCGCCACGGGCCTTGCGTGGACGGCGGTGGGCGGCGACATCCTGTTCATCGAGGCGACGCGCATGCCGGGCAAGAGCTCGCTCATGCTCACCGGGCAGCTCGGCGACGTCATGAAGGAGTCGGCGCAGACCGCGACGAGCTTCGTGCGCAGCCGCGCCAAGACCTTCGGCATCGACGAGAACTTCCTGGAGAAGGCCGACATCCACGTCCACATCCCGGCCGGCGCCATCCCCAAGGACGGCCCGTCGGCGGGTGTGACGATGTTCGTCGCCCTCACCTCGATGCTGACCGCGATCCCGGTGCGCGCCGATGTGGCGATGACCGGCGAGATCACCCTGCGCGGCAACGTGCTGCCGGTGGGCGGCATAAAAGAGAAGCTTCTCGCCGCGCACCGCGCCGGCATCAAGCGGGTCATCATCCCCGAGCGCAACCGCAAGGACATCGTCGACGTGCCCGAGGAGGTCCAGAAGGACATGGAGATCTTGTACGTGTCCAAGATGGACGAGCTCCTGCCGCTGGTGCTCACCGCGCCGCTGCCCGAGGCCAAGCTCGACGCCCCGCCGCCGCCCCCGGCCGCTCCCCCTGCCCCGCCGCCGGTCCCGGCCAACTGAGCCCGGGTCGCCGCCGCCCCGCTCCGCCCGCCAGGCGGAGCGGCGGTGCAAGCGCGTGCCGAGAGGCACCTAAACTTCGTACCAACTGCAAGGACATTTCATAAAGCGGCCTGCTTTATGAGTTGCCAAGGCACGACGCTGCGGGCACCTTGGCCAGCCTGCGATCGAGGATTTTTTCATGAGTGACGGGTCGACTGAAGCGGGGCTTGCGGCCGGGGCGCGGCCGGGCTCGGGGGCGATGTTTGACGCCATCGCCGGGCGCTATGATCTGCTAAACCGCGTCCTGTCGCTGGGCATCGATCAGCGCTGGCGGCGTCGGACGGTGGCGGCGCTGCAGCTGTCCGGCGCGGCCCGCGTGCTCGATCTGGCTACCGGCACCGGGGACGTCGCCCTGCGCATCGCGCGCACCCACCCGGACGCCCAGGTCACCGGCGTCGATCCGTCGGAGAAGATGCTGGAGGTGGGTCGGCAGAAGGTCGCCGCGGCCGGCCTCGCCGGGCGGATCAGCCTCCTTCAAGGGGACGCCGAGAAGCTCGACTTTCCCGACCGCCGCTTCGACGGCGTGACCATCGCCTTCGGCATCCGCAACGTGCCCGATCGCCAGCGCGCCTTGCGCGAGATGGCGCGCGTGTGCCGCGCCGGCGGGCGGGTCGCCATCCTCGAGCTGTCCGAGCCCGGCGGTGGCCTGCTGGGGGCGCTGGCGCGCTTCCATGTCCACACGCTGGTGCCGACCGTGGGGGCGATCCTGTCCGGGGCCCGCGAGTACCGCTACCTGCAGCAGTCGATCGCCGCCTTCCCCCCGGCGGCGCAGTTCGCCGAGCAGCTGCGCAGCGCCGGCCTGCGCGTCCTTTCTGTCCAGCCGCTGACCTTCGGGGTCTGTCACCTCTACGTAGCCGAGCCGGACCTGTAGCGCGCCGGCCGAAGCTGGTGGCGCGGCCCTTGACGTCCTTTAGCAGCCGTGGCGTATAGGACCGGCAAGGAGTGTCGATTGTCGATGGAGCCGCACGCCAACTGCTATGACGTCATCGTAATCGGGGGCGGTCACAACGGTCTTGTGACCGCGGCGCTCCTGGCCAAGCAGGGGCGCCGGGTCATCCTGCTCGAGCGCCGCCACCAGCTCGGCGGCGCCGCGATCACCGAGCGGCCCTTCGGCCCCGACTTCAAGATCACCTCCCTGTCCTACGTCGTGAGCCTCATGCCGCCCACCGTCGTGCGCGAGCTGGAGCTTGAGCGGCACGGCTACAAGGTCTACCCGCAGCACGGCTACTTCGTCGCCTACCCCGACGGGCGCTACCTGCAGCTGCCAAGCGACGGCAAGCGCCGCCGCCAGCAGATCTGCAAGTTCTCCGCCAAGGACGCCGACGCGATGGAGCGCTGGGACGCCTGGCTCGGCGAGCTCGGCGCGGTGCTCGGGCCGCTGCTCACCCAGGTCCCGCCGCGTCTGGGCAGCCGGTCGCCGCGAGCGCTGCGCGATCAGCTGGGGCTGGCCTGGCGGCTGCGCAGCCTGACCGAGCGCCAGCTCGCCGAGGTGACGCGCCTTTTTACCTGCAGCATCGCCGACC
>DAOMZC010000375.1:0-6441 GCA_035437965.1 Pseudomonadota bacterium | reverse complement strand
ACCCGCCGCGACAGGCCGCAGCCGGTCTCCTTGACGACCACCGGCACGCCGAGCTCCTCGTGCAGGCGGCGCAGCACGTCGCGGCCGCTGCGGAAGTCGCGGTCGCCGCCGGGCTGGATGAGCTCCATGGCGGGGTTCAGGTGCAGGCACAGGGCGTCGGCGCCCACGCGCTTTACGATCTCGCGGACCTGGGCGGTGGTCATCTCGCGCGCCTGCACAAGGCCCAGGTTGCCCAGCAGCAGCATGGTCGGCGCCACATCGCGGACTTCATAGGTGCGCGCGGTCTCGGGGCGGATGACCATCGCCCGCTGCGAGCCGAGTCCGAACCCGAGGCCGAGCTGCTCGGCCGCCCGCGCCAGGTCGCGGTTTAGCGCCTGCGCCTCATCGGTGCCGCCGGTCATGCCGCTGATCATGATCGGGGCGGCCAGCCGCTTGCCCAGCACCGTGGTCGTCAGATCCACCTCATCGACGTGGCGATCGGGCAGCGCGTCGTGCACAAGCTGGATCTGATCAAGCAGCGTGCCCTTGGCGCGGAACTCCACCTCTCCGGAGGCGCACAGCGCCAGGTGATCGGCCTTGCGCTGGCTTATCAGCTGCTGCTGCGCGGGCTCGGCGCCCGGTATAACTGTCGTCGCAACAGCCGTCGTAGCGGACGAAGATCGGGCGGGCGGGGACGAGGGGGCGGACGCGGTCTGGCGAGGCTTGCTCATGCGTGAACTCTCCGAAAAGGGCTGGCTTGGGGCAGGCAATGTGTGTGCCACATTCGCCGGGCTTGGTGAAGCCGGCCCCGGCCGAAAAGATACTACGTCCCCGCGAGCGCGTCCGGCTGCAGTGGCGCGGCGGCCGGCTCCGACGCTCGCCTGGGTGCAGCGGCGCCCGGCGGTCGGTTTGCCAGCGCCCGCGGCGCTCCGATTTTCGCTGCGCCCGCGGGCCTTGTATCTGTACAGTCCGGGGCAACCGTCTGCGCCGCGGCCCGCGCCGGTGCGGTTCCGCACCGCCGGCATCGATGTTCAGTCGCGGCGTAGCATGTTCTTGCTTCCAAGATCGTAAGGCACAAAATAGATTTGGAGGTCCTCATGAGCGACACAACACTGCACATCCTCGTCGGGGTCGACTTCAGCGAGAGCTCGCCCATGGCGGTAGCGCACGCGGTCAAGCTGGCCGAGCGCACCCAGGGCCGCCTGCACATCGCCCACATCGCCCCGGCCAACGGGGTCGACGCGCCGGTGAACCTGGGCCTTAACATTCCTGATGAATTCCCCGAAGCCAAGGATGCCCGCCTGCGGCTTGAGCACGTGCGCGCCACCCTGGGCACCAAGCTCGACACCGAGCTGCACGTGCGCATCGGCACGCCGGTGGAAGGGCTGCTCACCCTGATTAAAGAGCTGAAGCCGGATCTGATCGTTGTGTGCAGCCATGGCAAGAGTCTGCTCACCCGGACGCTCCTCGGCTCGGTCTCCAATCGCCTCGTCGAGCTGAGCCCGGTGCCGGTGCTGGTCGTCCCGACCCCCGGCCGCGAGGCCGCGCTCACCGAGACCGTCGAGCCGCCCAAGGAGCCCGAGCTCCCCGCGGTGGGTCGCGCCGTCGCCGACTACCACAGTCCGCAGACCGCCGACGGTGGCATCGGCGGCACGGGCGGAATCGCAACCTGAGCCAAGGTCACCCGCGACTCCCAGGCGATCTGGCTTGGCGATCTGGCTTGGCGATCTGGCTTGGCGATCGGCTCCGCGACTTGCCCCGCAATCTGAAGGAGAATGGCCCAAAGACCGAGTCCGCCAGCGGTCTATGGTCAAAAGGTTGAACCACACCACGAGCGGCGCTACACTGGAGCCAGAACTACCGGGGGCCGCCCGATGGAAACCAATTACATTATCCTTGCCGTTCCGTTCTTCATCTTCCTCATCCTGACTGAGCTCTTCCTCAGCCACCGCCGTGGCCTCCGCACCTACCGCCTCTACGACACGATCTCGAACCTCGCCTGCGGCATCGGCTCCCAGATCTACGCGCTGGGAATCTACGCCCTGGGCTTTGTCGCCTACGAAAAGGTCTGGCAGCACTTCCGGCTGCTGGACATCTCCGACAAGTCGGTCCTGGCCTGGGTGGTGCTGCTGTTCATCGATGACTTCTGTTACTACCTGTATCACTGGGCGAGTCACCGGGTAAACTTCCTGTGGGCGACTCACTCCGTCCATCACCAGAGTGAGGAGTACAACCTCGCGGTGGCGCTGCGCCAGAGCTGGTTCACGGGGCTTACGAGCTTCCTTTTCTACCTGCCGCTCGCGGTGCTGGGCTTCCCGATGGTGATGTACATAACCATCCGGACCTTCAACACTCTTTATCAGTTCTGGATTCACACCCGTCCGATCGGAAAGCTCGGGTTCCTCGAGTGGTTCCTCAACACTCCTTCGCACCACCGCGTCCATCACGGGATCGATCCGCGCTACATAGATAAGAATCACGCCGGCATCTTCATCATCTGGGACCGGCTGCTCGGAACGTTCCTTGAAGAGGACGCCGAGCCGGTCTACGGAGTGGTGAAGCCGCTGGCGAGCTTCAACCCGCTCTGGGCGAACCTGGTGGAGTGGGTGCGGCTGTGGGACATCGCCCGGCGGACCGAGCGGTGGGCCGACAAGCTCAAGATCTGGTTCATGCCGCCCGAGTGGCACCCGGCCGACCACGGCGGCGTGTTCACCATACCCGAGGTGAGCCGCGCGACCCAGGTCAAGTACGATCCGCGGCCGTCGGCGCGCGTGGGGACGTATGTCGTGTTCAGCTTCCTTCTGACGTTCGTCGCCTCGGTGCTGTTCCTGGTCATTCAGGCCCGGCTCGGCGGCTGGCAGCAGGCGCTGTACCTGGGCGAGCTGACCCTGGCGATGGTCACCATCTCCGGCCTCACCGAGCGCAAGCGCTGGGCGCCGCTGCTTGAAGGGGCGCGCCTCTTGTCGCTGGTCGCCGTCGCGGTGCTGCTGCCGCGCAGCTACGCGCTCGGGGTGCTGGGAATGGCGCTGTCGCTGCTCGGGGCGGCCGCCGCGGTGGCGATGGCGGGGGCGATTGTGGATCGGCTGCGTCCGACGCCGACCTTGTCTCAGCAGTAAAAACCCGCCAAAGCCGATACTCCCGGCGGGCTTTTGGTTCGCTGCTACCTGCTCCTTGTCATTTAGCGCCAAATCGGCCTATCGTAGAGACAGTAAAGTTGGAGAGTCAGCGCTACGGATGCCAGGCGGCGGCCGGGCAGATTAGGGTCTCGGCTGGGTCTCAGCTCGGCCGGCAGCTCGCCTGCAGCAGGTGAACCCGCAAAAGGAGGAAAACCCCAATGAATAAGCCATTGAGCATCGCGAGTGGCTTTGCCTTTGTCGGCTTGCTGTTCAGTCAACCGGCGCTGGCCCTTGTAAATAGGTCCGAGGCTGAGTCGCCGCCGACCTTCTCACTATCAACTTCAACAACAGCGGCAGCGGCAGCGGCAGCGACAGGCTTCATCATCGCCAAGAAGGCCAAGGGCAAGGCGGCGGACAAGAAGGCGGGCAAGGCGGACGCCGGCGAGGGCAAGGCGGACACCGGCAAGAAGAGCACCTTCCCGAGCAAGGCAGAGTCGCTCAAGGATATCGACGACATCAGCAAGAAGTAACGGCCGGCCGCCGCCCGCCGCAAGGTCGCGGGCGTCGGCGGCTACTGGAACTGCTGCGTCCCCTGGACCACGGCCGATGGCATCAGCGCGACGCCGCTCTCGGTGAGCTGCTGGCCGCTTACCGCGGTGACGCGGAAGGTGAACGGGCCGGGGCCCGGACTGTTGGCCTGAATGTAATAGTTATACTGCTGCTGCTCGAGCGTGACCCAGCTCGTGCCGCGCTGCAGCTCGATCTTGCTTATCGGCAAGCGGCTGTTGCGCAGCTGGACCGCCATCCAGTACTGCGAGCTCCCTTCCTTGAAGCGGAATGAGACCGGACCCTGGACTGCGCACGCCACCGGAGTCCACGAGATCTTCACCCGCCCCGCCGACTGATCGGCGATGCGCGTGAACGCCTGCAGCGACAGATCGAGATCGCCGGTCTTGCACTCTGGACAGCGATCGACGATGCGCACCGTGACCATGCCCTTGGGGCCGGTGACGTCGACGCACATGCCGCAGACGCTGCTGTTATTGTACTGCGGGTCGTTCATCGCCGCGACCAGCAGATCGTTTGGGGAGGCCTCGTACGAGCAGTTGCCGCTGCCGTCCGCTCCGTAGTAGGTCCCCTCCCCCATCTGCAGCGTTCCTAGCGGCGGCTCGGTGCCCGGCGTCTGCATCGAGCCGGGCGGACTCATACCTGAAGAAGTCCCGCTGCCGCAGCCGCCGAGCGGGCATCCCGCGGCCACGGCCACGGTCATGGCCATCGGGCCAAGTACGTTCATCCACTTACGCGCCCAGTTGTTCCCACTGCGCTTGGTCATCAATACCTCCAGTGTCCAAATGAAAGGAAAGTACCATGATAACCGTCGGCGGTCTTGCCCGTTGCGCAAGCTCGCGGCGCGCCGGGAAAATGCGCGGTGGGAGCGCGGTGGGAGCGCGGTGGGCTAGGCGGAAGGCGGGCGGGGCTCGCAGCGAACGAGCAGCGGGCCGGCGGAGAACGGCGTGCCCACGGCCTTGGTCCAGTCGGGCTGCGGATCGGGCGCGCGCAGCGTCAGCCGGTGATCGCGCAGGAGCAGGCTCCAGGTGGTCTTGAGCATCGTATTGGCGAACATCTCGCCAAGGCAGCGGTGCTGGCCGTACCCGAACTGGACAAAGAGATTGCGGCTCGTCAGCTCGCGCCGCCGGTCATCGTCGAGCCAGCGCTCGGGCTGGTACTGCTCGGGCTGCGGATAGATCTGGGCGTCGCGGTGAAAGAGGATGGGCGAGACGCCGACGAGCCGCCCGGCCGGCACGGTGAAGCGGCCAAACCGCGTGGCGCGCCGCGCTCGCCGCACAAGGAGCAAGGTGAAAAACTGCCGCGCGGTCTCCTTCATGCAAGCATCCAGATACTTGAGCTCCTTGAGACGGCTGTGGCTGATCGGCGCGGGCACGGCGAAGAAGGACTCCTGCTCGGCCATCACCTTGGCCAGGACCGGCGGATTCTGCAGGAGCCGCACCAGCGTCCACGCCATGGTGCCCACCGTGTTGGTGTGGGCCGCGAACAGCACCGACAGCCAGTGGATCAGTACGTGGCGCAGCCCGACCTCGCCGCGGTCGCGGATGCCCCCGTCCAGCCACAGCTGCAGGTAGTCGCGCCGCTGCGCCTGCACCGCGGCCGGCAGGGCGCTGCGCATCGCGACGAGCTCCTCGATGATCGCCCGGATGCGCCGCCGCGCCGCCGCCGCCCGCCGCACCGGTGGAGACGGCAGCCGCGGCGCCATCATCGCCAGGGGCGAGGTCCCATCGCGCTCGATGTCCAGGTAGCTCGCGGCCAGCTCATCGCCGAAGCGCGCAAGGGCGTCCTCGCCCAGGAAGCAGCGCAGGTTGGCGCGCGTGACCAGCCGCGAAATTTCGGGGAACAGATCGATAGTACCCAGGCTTGCCCAGCGCGCGAACGCCTGGCGCTCCTCGATCTGAATCTGCTCCAGATAAAATGTCAGCGCGTCCTCGCTCATCAGGCCGCGCCGCAGCATGTCGTTGGCCCACTTGATCTGATCCTCGCCCAGCCCGGCGTAGATGTCGAGTCCGAGCACGCCGCCGACAAACTGGTCCATCGCCTCGCCCAGGTGCAGCTCCTCATCGCGGGCGCGGAAGAACTGGCTCTGGCCGGCCTCCCCCGTAAGGAGGGTCAGCTTGTACAGAAGGAAGTCGATCGTGAAGACCTCGCCATGGCGCGCCCGGCACTTTTGCAGAAAGCCGATCGGATCGCGGCCAAACGCGATGATCGGTCCGAGCTTGGGAAGACCGCTGCGGACGACTGGAGGAGCTTCCGCGGAATCGCGGGAGGAGGTGGCTTGCATCATGTTCGGGAGGGTAGCGCACTTTCCCGAGAGCCGCGCGGCCTAATCCAGCTCGCCGGCGCGTCTGCCCGCGCTACCACTCCCAGTTGAGTCGAATGCGGGTGTTGCGGCTGAGCGGAGTCGGCTTCTTGGCGCCCGGGAGCACGAACTTCTTGTCATCGCCGGTGATCTTGACCTGCATCCGCCCGTCCCCATCGAGCGGCTTGTGCACCTCGACGTCGCCCAGGGGCACCCATTCCTCATCACCGGTGGCACCGGGGGGAGCGCAGTATAGGACTCCCTTGTTGCCCACCTCGGGCCGGTTCTTGTTCATCACGAGGAGCGCGCGGATGGTGAGCGTGAGGCCCTTTTGGCTCTCGAAGCGGCCGTGCAGATCGGCGTGGTGGATGATGATGGGCGGCGGCCCCGGATCGACGACCGGCGGCGGCGCGCTCACCGGCACCGGCGGCGGGGCGGGCGGGGCGGCGAGGACCGGAATCGGCTCCGGGACCGGCG
>DAOMZC010000374.1:0-6451 GCA_035437965.1 Pseudomonadota bacterium | reverse complement strand
TCCGGCTTAAGGTCCGCCGCGAGGCCGCCGCGCGGCAGCCGTTCCGCGACCGCGGCGTCCCGTCGCGCCGACCGCGGCTGCGCGCGAACGATTGCGCGCTACCAGCCGAGCTCGCGCAGGCGGGCAATCGCCTGATCCTTGGCCTTGGCCTCGACCTCGATCCACGGCGCCTCGCGGTAGCACGACGGCATGGTGGTGATAAAGTCGCTGTGGCGCAGGTCGCCGAAGCCCTCGCGCCCGTTGGAGATGTGGGTGAGCTGCCACTGCGGATCGGGCCAGGTCCGGCGCGCCTGACCCAGGGCCTGCTTGACGCTGCGGTGCTCGTAGCTGTCCAGGCGCTCGTGGACGATGTGGTGGTGCGCATCGAAGACCATGGGGACTCCGCTCTCCTTGCACACCTTGAGGATCTCGGCCGCGCTGTACGCGCGCTCGTCGTTTTCCAGCACCAGGCGCGAGCGCACGGACTCGGGGAGCTTCTGCACCTGCGCGGCCAGCGCGGCGCCGCGGTCGCCCTTGCCGCCGTGAATGATGAGCGATGCCCACGGCGAGCGCGGCTGCCCGAGCAGATCGAGGATCAGAGCGTGCATCTGGAGCACCCGGCGCGCGTTGTCTACCACCTCGGGCCGATCCGAGCTCAAGACCACGTACTGATCCGGGTGCATGACCAGCCGCAGCCCGGCCGCCGCTTCCCCGAGGCGCGCGAGGTCGGCGGTGAGCTCGCTCAGCACCTCGACACCAAGCTCGGTGTCGGCGAACGGGAACAGATCGGAGCTCATGCGAAACAGCGAGACCCGATGGGCGCGGCAGAAGGCGAAGCCGCGGCCGAGGCGCTCTGCGTTGTCGCGGTACAGCTCGCGCAGGAACTGGCGCTGCGCGTCCGGCGCGAGCTTGTGCAGGTTGGTGCGGGTCACGGTGCGGAAGCGGACTTCATCGCCCATGGTCATGCAGACAAGACCCAGCTGCGGTGTCATTCCCGTAGGATGCCGACCGCGGCGCGGCTGTCGCACTTTTCGGCAGGCCGGCGACCAGCGTCGCCTAGAATACGACGTCGACGGGCGGCGGCTCGGGATCCTTGACGATGCCGAGCTTGGCGAGCTCGTCATCGCTGACCTCGATTCCCGCCGGCGGCTCGGGGATCTTGGGCCGCAGCACGAACGGGTAGACGATGCGCACGTTGCCGCTGTAATAGGGCGTGGGCGGGAATTCCCAGGTGCGCATGGTGTCGCCGATGCACTGCAGGAGTGGCGGCGCGTTGAGGGCGGTCTCGCTGATGAGCAGGTCGTCCACCTGCCCCTTGGGATTGATCTCGAAGATCACCACCAGGCGCCCGGCCAGCGTCGGCTGCTTGCTGAGGGCCTGCTGGTAGCAGTGGCGGATCTGGTTGATGTGGACGTAGATGACCCGGCGCACGACCTCGCGGTTGAGGCAGTAGTTGTCGGTGGTCAGCGCGCCTGGCGGCGGCACCGTCGGTCCCATCGGCGGGCGCATGCTCAGGCTCGGTGTCGAGCCGGGCGAGCCGCTCGGCAGCGGGGAGCTGCGCGGGCGCATCGGCAGCCCCGCGTGCAAGCTGGATTCACCCAGCGCGAAGGCGAAAGCAGCCGCCGCGACCGGCAACATCAGCGCAGAGCAGCGTCGGGAGTTCATGCAATCCTCGGGGTCCGTGGGCGGCCGTGGGCGGGCCGGGCGACTCTACCTGCTAGGACAACCCGGCGCGCTCCAGGTTCTGGGCGCGAGCAACTTCGTCACCTGAATATAGGACGGCGCCGGCTCCGTGCATCCAGCATAGCGGCGGCGGCGACGGGTCGGGGCGGGAAGCTGCTACCTGAGGAGGCGCCTTGGGAATTCGCGCGCCGACTCGGCCGGCAGTTGACCGGCAGTTGACCGGGCGGGGACTTAGCGGACCTGGGTGTAGACGTAGTCGTGGCCGGAGTGCCCGGCGTCGGAGCCGGCCGCCTTGTGGCAGCTCACGCAGACCACCTCGGGGGCGGCCATGCCGCCGCCAAAGCCGTCGGCGACCACGCCGGTCACCTGATCATGGGGGGCGGCGCTCGACAGCGGCACCCGCTCGTACCAGTAGTAGGTGTCGCTGGTCTTGCCGGCCTTGGTGTGCAGGTACACCGCGTAGCCGTTGATGGTGGTGCCGGCGCTGTCGTACATCTCCTTGACCGACGCCGCGCCCACCGGATACTCGCCCGGTCCGGCGGTGCTCAGCAGCTCGTTCGAGCAGATCCGGTTCCGCGTGAGGTGGGGCGAGGGCGAGCGCGGATCGTGCGGCGCCGGCTCGCAGTGCCACTCCTTGTAGCTGCCGGCGGCAAGCCACGCCTCGACCCCCTCGTAGCCGACCGTGGGCGGCGTCTGCGCATCGCCCTGACCGGGGCTCGGGTGGCCGCCGCAGCCGGCCGCCGTCAACAGAAGCGCCGCACCTGCACCAAGTAGCTGTTTCTTAAGCATCGGGAAAGCTCCTTCGCCAGATTAAGTGTTGGCCGCGGGCCGCAAGCGCGGGCCGCGCGGCGCACTGTAATGAAAGAGCTTCGTGCTGACGAGCCAAATGCCATGCCATAAGTCAGGCGCGGGCGGCGGCTCGGCGGCGAGCGCGCCCAGCCCGCGACCGGGGACGACGGAGTCACAAGCGGGCGGGGAGCTTCAGTAGGCCTTGGCCATGACGACGCGGTGGGCCGACGGCTTGCCGGTGAGGATGCACGTCCCGCTGCCGCGCGCGGCCTCGGGAATCTGGTCGGCAAACGGGATGCAGCGGATGGTGGTCTCAAAGCGCCGCCCAAGCTCCTCCTCGTCCTTGGAGTCGCCGCCGAAGTGGACCCAGGCGAAGCCGCCGCCTTCCTCTTTGAAGAAGCGCTCGAAGTCGCTCAGGTTGTCGATGACGCGGGTGCGCGCCTGGTGCTGCGCCCGCGCCCGGTCGAGGAGCTCGCCCTGCATCGCGGCCAGGATGTCCTTGATCCCGGCGAGCGCCTCGGCGCGCGGCAGGAATGACTTTTTGCGCTTGCGCTGATCCTCGGGCGACTCCCCGGCGAGCTCGCTGACGAAGCGGCGGACGATGCAGAGCATGCCCTTTTCCAGATCCTTGGGCCCGATCTCGATCCGGATCGGCACCCCCTTGCACTCCCACTCGTAATACTTGGCGCCGGGCTGGAGGTTGTCGCGATCGTCGAGCTTGACCGACAGCCCCTGCGCCTTCAGCTCGTTATACACCGCCTCGGCCTCGGCGAGCACGCGCGCCTTCTCGTCCTCCTTGCGGTAGATGGGCACGATGGCGACGTGGATGGGAGCGAGCTTGGGCGGCAGGATGAGCCCCACGTCATCGCTGTGGGTCATGATCAGCGCCCCCACAAGGCGCGTCGAGGCGCCCCAGCTGGTAGCGTAGACATACTCCAGCTTCCCATCGCGATTCAGGAACTTCACGTCCGCCGACTTGGCGAAGTTCTGGCCGAGGTAATGCGAGGTCCCGCACTGCAGCGCCTTGCCGTCCTGCATCATCGCCTCGATGCACAGGGTCTCCAGCGCGCCGGCGAAGCGCTCGCCGGGGGTCTTGGTGCCGCGGATCACCGGCACCGCCATGACGTTCTCGGCGAAGTCGGCGTACACGTCCAGCATGCGCCGCGTCTCTTCCAGCGCCTCGGCCTCGCTGGCGTGGGCGGTGTGGCCCTCCTGCCAGAGGAACTCGGCGGTGCGCAGGAACAGGCGCGTGCGCAGCTCCCAGCGTACGACGTTGGCCCACTGATTGATGAGGATCGGCAGGTCGCGGTAGCTCTGGATCCAGTTCTTGTACTGGTTCCAGATGATCGTCTCGCTCGTCGGGCGGATGACCAGCGGCTCCTCCAGCTTGGCGTCCGGATCGACCTGCACCGGGACTTCGATCGACTTGAGGCGGTGGTGGGTGACCACCGCGCACTCCTTGGCGAAGCCGGCGGCGTGCTGCTCCTCGCGGGTGAAGAAGCTGAGCGGGATGAACAGCGGGAAGTAGGCGTTGACGTGGCCGGTCGCCTTGAAGCGGTCGTCCAGCTCGCGCTGCATCTTCTCCCAGATCGCATAGCCGTGCGGGCGGATGACCATGCAGCCGCGCACCGACGAGTGCTCGGCCAGCTGGGCGTGCTTGATGATGTCCAGGTACCACTCGCTGTAGCTCTGCGCGCGCGGGGTGATGCCCTGCGCGTCGGCCTTGCCGCCGGCTTTTTCGGCAGCGGCGTCTTTGCCGGAGGGGCCTTTAGAAGCGGGTCCGGGCTGCGCGGGAGGTCGTTCAGGTTTGGCCATGATCTGGGCTCCGTAGGTGTCGAAACGGCGGTCAGGCCGCGTTCTACCTCACTTCTGCCGTCAGACCAAGAAACTTGCCGGGCGGGCCGTCCCGTGCCCCGGGTGCCGGCGCCGTTTTTTCGCCGCTATTTTCAGGGAGTGCCGAGGAATGCCGTATAGGCTTCGATTTTCTCGTCGAGGCGCTGCGCCAGCTGCGGCCACCCGCACAGCGGCCCGATCTCGGCCCGGATGAGTCGCGCCTCGGCCTGATAGGCGGCGCGCTTTTCGCCCGGCCAGTGCGCCGGCGGCGGCTGGAGGTTGGTGATGCGATCGGCGAGCTTGACGATCGCCGCGGCGCGGGCAAGCTCCCCGGGCAGCGCGGCGATGCGGCGCAGCGAGTCGCCCATCCGCTCCGCTTTGGGCAGCTGCGGGTCCTTGCTCAGCGCGCACACGATGCTCGCCACCGCGGGTCCGAACTCGCGCTCGACGGCGGCCGGCGTGACCTCGGTGTCCTCCACGGTGTCGTGGAGGAGCGCGCAGAGCGCGGCCAGCTGCAGCGGGAATGGCGGCGCGGCGGCAGTCCCCGCGGCGGGCGGGGCCAGCGCTGCCGCCATCACCTCCATCGCCACGCCGGTCAGGTGGACTACATACGGCAGCTGCGTGCCCGGCAGGCGCTGCTCCCCGTGCGCCTGCGCGGCGAAGCGGAGCGCCCGGTGATACGAGTCAGGCGAAAACTCCATTCCCCATGGTAACACCGATAATATCGATAACACCGGCGGATGATCCGTAGACCGCGCCGCAGGATCGCACCGCGCGAACGCGGCTCGCGCGCCCTGCGAACACCGCGCGCGGGCGGCGCGGACCGAGCTAGAATCCGGGCATGGGCTTTTACCAAGAACCGCCGCGCCTGCACAACCAGCTGACGGACGACTCCCTCCTCACCGAGTACCTCGCGCGGACCCTGCCGCCCGATGCGCTCGCCCAGGTGCAGGACCCGCTGCACGAGCTCGGCGAGCTGGCCGGTGGCCGCCTGTACGAGCTCCAGCTGCACGACCGCCACAACGAGCCGCGCCTTACGCAGTGGAACGCCTGGGGCCGCCGCGTCGATCAGATCGAAGTCACCCCGCTGTGGCACGAGGCGGCGACGCTGGCCGCCCGCCATGGCCTCGTCGCCGCCGCCTACGAGCAGCGCCACGGCGAGCACTCACGCGTCGACCAGTTCGCCCGCGCCTATGTGCTCTCGCCGTCGCTCGATGTCTATGCCTGCCCGCTGGCGATGACCGATGGGGCGGCGCGCACGCTGCTCGATCTGGGCAACCAGGCGCTCATCGATCGCGCGGTGCCGCGGCTTGTCTGTCGCGATCCGGGGCGCATGTGGACCTCGGGGCAGTGGATGACCGAGCGCACCGGCGGCTCGGACGTGGGATTGTCGGAGACCGTGGCGCGGCGCGACGGCGAGACCTGGCGCCTGCACGGCACCAAGTGGTTCACCTCGGCGACCACCGCGCAGATGGCGCTGACCCTGGCCCGCCCCGAGGGCAACGGCCCGGGCGGCCGCGGCCTGGCGCTGTTCTACGTCGAGGTCCGCGACGAGCACGGGGCCTACAACGGCATCCAGGTGAACCGCCTGAAGGACAAGCTCGGCACCCGCAAGGTCCCCACCGCCGAGCTGACCCTCGATGGCGCGGCGGCGACGCCGGTGGCGGGCCTGGCCAACGGCATCCGCAACATCAGCTCCATGCTCAACATCACCCGCACCTGGAACGCCGTCATGTCGGCGAGCGGCATGCGGCGGGCGATGGCGCTGGTGCGCGACTACGCCGGTCGGCGGTCGGCCTTCGGCGCCCAGCTGCTCGACAAGCCCCTGCACAAGGACACCCTGGCGGCGATGCAGGCGGAGTTCGAGGGCGCGTTCCTGCTCGCCTTCCGCGCCGTCGAGCTGCTCGGCAAGCGCGAGGCCGGCACAGCCAACGAGACCGATCGCCACCTGTTGCGCGTCCTCACCCCGATCGCCAAGCTCACCACCGGCAAGCAGGCGGTGGCCCTCGCCTCCGAGGCGCTGGAGGCGTGCGGCGGCGCCGGCTACGTCGAGGACACCGGGCTGCCGATGCTGCTGCGCGACGCCCAGGTGCTGCCGATCTGGGAGGGCACCACCAACGTCCTGTCGCTCGATGCGCTGCGCGCTCTGGGCAGCGAAGAGGGGGTC
>DAOMZC010000373.1:0-6452 GCA_035437965.1 Pseudomonadota bacterium | reverse complement strand
GATCTCCTGCAGGTGGCGCGAGAACGCGGCGACCTTGCGCGTCTCGCGCTCGTCGCGCAGGCTGATGTAGGACTCGAACGCCGCCTTGTAGCCGAGGAGCTCGTCGCTGTAGACCTCGTAGGGGCCGAAGGTGACGTCGATCGGTCCATCGAGCGCCATCCACGCCACGTCGCTGGCGTAGTAGTCGTCGCTGAGCAGCGCCTGGGCGCGCTGCTCGAGGAAGGTCCGCAGGCTGGCGTTGGTGGTGAGCGCCGCCGCCTCGCGCAACAGCGCCGCGCAGCGCCCGAGGTCGGCCTGATACGCCGCGCTGTAGGGGATCGCCTGCAGCTGGCCCTGCGCGTCGCGCCGGATCACCGAGAAGAAGCCGCGGGCGAGCCGCCGCTTGGGCTCGGGCAGGGTCTGCATCCAGCGCAGGAGCTCGTCGCGGCCGAGCCCCTCGGGGTAGAAGTTCGCGCCGAGCGGCTTGCGCGCCGGGACACTCGGGAGGAAAGCGCGCTGCTCATCGAGGCCCGACCACGGACCCTTGTTGATGAAGAAGTAGTCGGCCTGCGCCTGCCCGAGCGGCGTCCGGTCGCGGCGCAGCTTCTGGTACAGGGCGCGGTTGCCCGCCCAATACTGCTCCAGAAAGATCAGATCGATGACGCGCGAGGCGGCAATGAGCTTGGCGAGCGCCCCCTTGTCCCCGGCGGACAGCGCGCTTAGATCGACCGGCAGCTCGGTCGGAGCAAAGCGCGCGCTCAGTCGCTGCAGCTCGGCCAGCCCGGGCAGCTTGGCGACCGCGGTCGGGGCGGCGGCCGGCGAGACGCCGGGGCCGGCCGGGTTGACCGCGGAGCTCGCCGGCGGGGGCGCCGCCGGGCCTTGGGCAGGAGTCAGGAGGCCGGTGGCAAAGAGGCCGCAAAGGCCCAGAGAGCGCATTTTGAGCATCGAATCCTCTGCTTACTGTCTTGCCCCATTTCTGCGGCTGGCTCAACCGACTTATCGGCCGAGCGCGGCGCCGGAGCGCGGACCGCGCGGCCGCGCGAAAGACCGGATCGGGGTAGCCACGGCCGCCGTTTCGCGGTAGCAAGCAGCTACAGATGGAACCGATGAACCGCCCTCCCCTCCCCCGCCCGCGGCGCGCCCGGCGCCAGCCCGCCCGCGGCCTGGCCGCCTTCGCTGTCCTGGCCGTCTTCGCCGTCTTCGCCGTCTGTGCAAGCGCCCACGCCGAGGTCCTCGCCGAGGTGCGCGAGGCCCTGAGCAGCGGGCAGCTCGAGACGGCGCAGAAGCTCATCGAGTCGGCGCGCGCCGGCGGCGGCGCCACCCCGGAGGTCGCCGAGGCCATGTCCTGGCTCGCCCGCGCCCAGCTCGGCCGGCGCGACTTCGACGCCGCGCTGCTCACCTCGGAGAAGACCTACGAGCTCGCGACCAAGGCGGCGCAGCAGCACCCGCTCGACAGCGAGCGCCACCTGCCCATCGCCCTGGGCGCGGCGATCGAGGTCCACGCCCAGGCGCTGGCCGCTCGCGGCGAGCGCGCCAAGGCGGTCACGCTGCTGCGCGGGGAGCTCGGGCGCTACGCCAAGACCTCGATCGCGACCCGCCTGCAGAAGAACCTGAACCTGCTGACCCTGGAGGGCAAGCCCGCTCCGGCGCTGGCGCTCGACAAGTACCTCGGGCCCAAGCCGGAGCCACTGGCGGCGCTCAAGGGGCGGCCGGTGCTGCTGTTCTTCTGGGCCCACTGGTGCGGCGACTGCAAGGGGACCGCGCCGACCATCGCCCGGCTGCGCTCCGAGTTTCAGGCCCAGGGTCTGCAGGTCCTGGCGCCGACCCAGCCCTACGGCTTCACGTCCGAGGCGCAGGATGTCTCCCCCGAGGTCGAGCTGCCCTACATCGAGTCGGTACGCCGCAAGAGCTACCCCTCCCTGCTGGAGGTCCCGGCGCCGGTCAGCACCGCCAACTTCGCCACCTACGGCGCCAGCAGCGCGCCGACGATCGTGGTCATCAACCGGGCCGGCAACGTGGTCCTTTACCACCCCGGCCGCATGACCTACGACGAGCTGAAGCCCAAGGTCGAAGCCGCCCTGCGCTAAACCCGGCGCCGACCCCGCCCTAGCCCGGACCTGGGGCCGCCGCGACCCGGCGCCACCTACGTCTTGGCGTCGGTAGTTCGGCTATCGAGCGGGATCCCCAGGCTGCGCAGGGTCGAGGCCACCGAGTCGCGGGTCGCCTCGGCGCCGAAGCCCCACAGGACCAGCGCCAGGTAGTCGATCCACAGATCGGCGCCGAAGGTCAGGTTCTTGGAGTAGACCTCGTTGAAGCCGCTGCCGGCGAGAAGGCCCAGGGCAATGGCGTAGCTGCCGATGACGAACCAGCGCAGGCGGTCGCGGGCGGTCGCCGCCTGCCCCAGCCACTCCAGGTGGCCGTCGGGCACCGGCTCGACGCCGGGCGCGGTCCGCACCTCGATGCCGACGGCCCTCACGCCGTGCTCACCGGAGTCGGCGGCCGGTGCCTGCTTGAGCTTCTCGGTGAACTCCTCGATCGCGCGGTTGATCTCCGGGCCGAGCTGGGGGTCCTCCTTGGCGTCGGGGCGCAGGTCCTCAAGGCGCGTGCGCAGGTCGGTCACCCGCAGGGTAAAGGGAGTGACGAGGTCGGGCGGCAGCTGGCTGCGCAGCCCCTCCAGCGCCTGCAGCTTGGCGTCGAGCTGCTGGTAGGCCGACAGGTGGTCGGTGAGCTTCTGGCTGGCCTCGCGCAGCGCCTGCGGCGACTCGAGCATCGGGGCGCCGGTGATAAGGTCGCTGCTCAGGCTGCGCACCGCCTGCAGGTAGCGGCTGCTGCGGGCGCGCAGGCTCAGGCTCTCTTCCAGGCGGCCGAGGTAGGCGATCTGGTAGATCCACCCCAGGCGCCCGGCGATCCACTTGCGCAGCAGCGCGTCGGCCTGCTCCATCCGCGTCCGCGCCTCTTCCCAGCGCTCGGACTGCAGGCCCATCTCGACGTCGAGGAGGGTCGTGTAGATGCGCGCCCGGAACGGATTGGCAATCAGCCGGCCGGTCGCCGGCGCGGGGTGGGCGGGCTCCAGGATCGGCGCCAGGCCGGGCTCGCCGCCGTCGTCGCTGCCCGCGCGCGGGATGCCCTCGCTGAGGGCGCGATCGCGCTGCATGAAGGCGCGCACCAGGCCAAGCCGCACCAGCACCTGATCCCGCGGGCGGCCGCGCGCCCGGTATGCCGACAGCCCCATGCTCGACAGGACGCCGCCGAGCAGCACGAGCAGCGGCAGCGGGAACGCGTGCCGCACCGAGAGCTTGAGCGGCAGCTTGAGCTCGCCCCCCTGATAGGTGAACGGCACGGCGCCGCTGTACTCGCCGGCCGCCACCCCGCGCAGCTTCAGCGTCAGCGTGAACGACACGGTGCGCGGCGGCGGCAGCTCGGCCAAAAGGTCCGGCGCCGGTGTCACCGTGATCATGTCGACCGGCACCGCGCCGTCGTGGCGCTCGGACAAGAGCTCCATCGGCTGGGCGCGCAGGTTCAGCAGATCTTCATTGAGGCGCAGCTGGATCGTGCGCGTCACTGTATCGCCGCGCTCGGCGTGGATCGTCAGCTGCTCGGGCCGCAGCTCGATGGGGGCGGCGGCCCGGCCCGGCGCCGGCCAGGCCAGGAGCCCGAGGATGGTGCCCAAGCAGGCCCAGACGACGCCCCCGCCGCCCCGGGAGCTGACCCGGGAGAAGGCCCGAGAGTTGGAGCGTGGGACGGTCCAGACAGCAGGACGAAACGGATCTCGCATGGACGCTCGCGCCGGCAAGGGGTCACCGCGGAGGTCGCCGGTAGGCTTAGGCAGCGCGCAGCCCGGTTAACCCGCGTAGACCTTGTAGTCGATGTCAGGGAAGATGTTGTCGCGCGACTCTAGGTCAGCCAGCCACTCGCTGTCGATGGTCTCGGACTCGATCTCGCGGGTCAGGCGGTGGAAGCGGGACAGGTGGCTCTTGACGCGGTCGGTGGCGTAGCGGACCGCGGTGCCGGTCTTCATGATGAACGCCCAGTCCGAGGACTGCGACAGGAGCAGCTCGCGCAACAGCTGGTTGAGGGCGCGCCGGCACAGGTCCGAGGGGCTCGGGTGGGCGCGCGCCAGCTCGCGCATCTTGGTCTCGGCGTGGTGGACGTGGCGGTAGATCCAGTCGTTGCTGCTGTCGATCCACACCGCGGAGTAGCCGCCCTCGCCCCACGACGAGGGGGCCGGCTCGCACACCGCGTTGACGGGCAGCTCGGCCAGGTAGTCGGCGGCAGTGCGCAGCTGCACGACGCTGTCCGGGCGGGCGCACAGGCGCAGCACCTCGCGCAGGAACTCGGGGCCTTCGAACCACCAGTGGCCGAAAAGCTCGGCGTCGTAGGGCGACACCACGACGGGGCTTCGGTCCATGCGCTGGGCGAGCCACAGCATCTGCTGCTCGCGCTTGCGGACGAAGTCGGCGGCGTGCTCGCGGGCGCGCCCGAGCGCGGCGACCGGATCGTAGAGCTGCTTGTCGGCCAGATCGACGCGCGGCCCGGTGACGCGGTGGTACTTGTAGCCGGTGTGCACGCGGATGCCGTCGGGGTGGATGTACGGGGCGATCACCGACAGCGGCCGATCGAAGCCGATGTCGCGGTAGAAGTCGCGGTAGATGCCGTCGCCGGGGTAGCCCTCGGACGCCGACCACACCTGCTTGGACGACAGCAGATCGCGGCCGAAGGCGGCGACGCCGGCGCGGGTGAAGATCGGCGCGTGCAGCCCGAGCGGCGGCCGCGGCCGCGCATAGGTCAGCCCGTGCGCGTCGAGGAAGAAGTAGCGCAGGTCGAGCTCGGCGAGGAGCTTGTCGATGCCCTCGACGTAGCCGCACTCGGGCAGCCAGATGCCACGCGGGAAGCGGCCGAAGCAGTCGCGGTAGTGGCGCACCGCGACCACCAGCTGGGCGCGCTGGGCGGCCGGCTCGTGGAGCACCGGCAGGTAGGCGTGGGTGGCGCAGCTGGTGAGGATGTCGAGGATGCCCTCGTCCTGCAGGCCCGCGTAGGCGGCGACCAGATCGCCGTGCAGCCCCTCGTACAGGTTGAGCAGCTCGGTGAAGCGCGCGAGGTAGAACTCGGCCAGGCGGCGCAGCGCCGGCTCGCCCTGGTTGCGCACCACCTCTTCCTCGCCCAGGCGGCACAGCCGGCTCAGGTAGTCGTGGTAGCGGTCCTTGAGCAGGCCGTCGCGCAGCATCGAGCACAGCGGCGGCGACAGCGACATGGTCAGCCGCACCGGGGGCCGCGGGCGCGGCGGGCGCGGCAAAAGCTCGCTTATTCCCCCGCGGGCGGGCGGCAGCGCGGACGGCGGATACGGGCCGTCCAGCGCCTCGCGCAGGATCTGATAGAGCGGCAGGTACGTCGCCGTGATCGCCTCGTAGAGCCAGTTCTCCTCGAGGAAATAGCGGTGCTCGGGGTGACGGACAAACGGCAGGTGGGCATGCAGCACCAGCGCCAGGTGGCCGCGCTGTGTCGGCACTTCCATCAGCCAAGTCCCCCGGAGCCGTGGCCCAGCGGCGGCGGCGGCGGGCTCGCGCTGTCACCGGGCTCGGTGGGCTTCTGGTCGGGCGCCCCCGGGGCCGGCGAGCTACCCGCCGGGGTCTCGCGCTCGGGCGACGCCGCCGCCGGCACTTCGCCGCCGAGGGCCGCCGGGCCGCCTTCGTGCACCGGCAGCGCTCGCTCTTCGTGCTGGACCGCGGGCGGGACGGCGACGATCCGCTCGCGCTTGTGGCCCTGGCTGCGCGGCGGCAGGACGTGCAGCCACTCGACCGAGGTCTGCGGGGCGGCCTGCTGCAGCGGCATGCGGACCAGCGCCGAGTGGGCGATCGGGGCGAAGTAGCCCTCGACGCTCAGCAGGCCCACCGCGGCGCGCACCATGGCCCCCGGCCGCGGCGCCTCCAGGTACTTGCGGCCGTGCGGGTGGGGCAGCGGGACGTCGCGCAGCTCGCGGCTCTCGCGAGTTGCTGCGCCCGCGCCGGGCCCGGCCGGGTGCCCGCCGACAAGGGTGGTAAACAGGCGCAGCACCAGCCGCGCCTTATCGCCCGACGGACCGAGCTGCTCGCGGGCCGTGGCCTCGCCGGACTTGGTCACCTCCCAATAGACAAAGTACCACTGCGGATCTTTGGTGAGGATCCCCACTTCGTCGCGCCCGTAGGTCTCGGGCAGCTCGCACAGATCGAGCATCTGCGCCGGCTCGTGCGGCGCGGTGCCGTTTGGCTGCTTGGCGCGGCGGCTCCGCTCGCGCCGCCTGGCCTCGCCCGGCTCGGCGCTCGGCTCGGCGCTCGGCTCGGTAATTGATGGGGACTCGGAGGCGTCCGCTTCCTGGGTCGCCGCCGGGATCGGGGCAGGACCATCGCTGTGCCCGGCGGCCGATGAGGCCGGCGGGGCGGTCTGGTGCGGGGCAGGCTTGGCGCTCGGCTCGACGGCTGGTGGAGGGGCGGCGGCCG
>DAOMZC010000372.1:0-6470 GCA_035437965.1 Pseudomonadota bacterium | reverse complement strand
TCTGTCCTGGAACTGCGGACCGCGATCTCGCGACGGAGAGGACGGTTCCCGATGGCCAGTTCTCTTCAGCAGTCGCGTCAGGATTTCCGGACATTCCTTGTCCGCTGGAATGGCCCTGGAAAGGCGGCTAATAAGAGCCGGTGAGGCTCAGGCTTACCACCTGGCCGCGGATCGTCGCGGTGTTGAGGAGCTCATAGTCGAGGAAGGAGACATCGTAGCTGCCGGTCAGGGTCAGGGCGCCGAAGCCGCCGGCGGCGCCGAGGACTCGCCAGCGCAGCTCGGTGCCGAGCGCATTTTCCTTGATCGGGCCGAGTCGCTCGTCGCCGCTCATGAGCGGCGTGAGATCCGGATAGCGCGGCAGGTAGAAGCTCGCCTGGCCCTGCTTGTAGAAGCGGTAGCGGAAGGTCAAAAGTCCCCGCTGCGCGAGCTCTTTGGCGACGAGAAACTCGGGGATGATGCCCAGCACCTGCCAGCTGTCGGCGTAGGCCCCGAGGCGCACGTGCAGCGCGGCGCCCTGGCTGAGATAAACCGAGAGCTGCGCCGAGCCGACCAGGCGATCGCGGGCGCCCGGGACCCGCTCGGGAAACAGGGTCGTGCGGACGAGCGCGCGCCGGTAGGGATTGCTGAGGACTCCGCGCTGCACCGTCCCGGCCAGCCCCGCGGTAAACACGAGCCGCGGCGACAGGAGCTGCACCAGCGTCAGCCCGCCGTTTACCCGCCGGTGCTGCGCCGGCCACAGCTCCTCCTGACCGGGCGGGGCCTGGACCGGCTCGACCAGATCCTGACCGGCGCCGAGGAACCAGCCCAAGGTGGTGTTGCGCGCCGCCAGCTCGATGGCGCCGCGCACGAGCCCATAATAGGACTTGTAGTCCGGCTCCTGGCTGATGCGCAGCTGGGCGCGCAGCGCTAGCGGCAGGCCGCGCGCCTCGAAGCTGCCGCTCAGGGCCAGCTGTCCCTCGACCCGCCACTTCTGCGCGATGCTGCCGCCGGCGACGGTCGCCGAGGCGCTGGTCACCACGTCCGGGTCGTGCTGCGGGTGCCCGGTCGGCTGACCGGCCAGGCCCTCGCTGCTCACCAAAAGGGGCTTGCGCTCGAGCGTGACGCTGTCGGCGGTGGTGCGCGCCGACAGCAAGAGGTGCTTGGAGATCGGCTGGTCGGCTTGCGCGGCGATCGTGGCTACGGACAGACCGCTATTGTCGAAGTAGTAGAAGGCGCGCAGCTCGGTGCTGCCGGGCTGCCGCCTCCAGCTCGGCTCTGGATTATGGGCGCAGCCGAGCAGCAGGGCGCCGACGAGACCAACCAGACTCAGTCTCAACATGGGTCGGCGCTGCAGGCTCACTGAATCGGGCCGGTCTGCTCGCCGGGACCTTCGGCGGTTCCGAAAGTCGCCAGCACGGCGGGCTTGGCCTGCACGGTCAGGGTGCGCACGACCATGAGCGACGCTGTATCGATCTGCGTCACCGTGCCGTCAAGCCCGTTGGCGACCAGCAGATACTTGCCATCGCCGCTGAGCGCGTCGCCATGGTAGCCGCTACTTTCGCCCACCGGGATCGACGGCTTCTGCACCGGGTTACTCGGGTCGGACACATCGACCACCAGGTGCTGGCGGACGCGCGCCGCGGCGACCATGAAGCCGCCGGCGGCGGTGACGAACAGCGTCTTGCCGTCATTGGTGAGCAGCATGTGCGAGGGCTCGGTCGTCTCCTCATCGGTGCCGAGCAGCGAGGTCTGGCAGCCCGGACCCTTGTAAAGCAGCGGCAGCTCCTTGACCACGCTGTCGGTCATCGCATCGATCACCACGAGCTGGCCGATCTGGCACTTGACTCCCGGGTGCACCGGATCGGCCTCGCGCGGCGAGTCCTGCAGCGAGAAGATATACCGGCCGCCGGTGTGGGCCTTGGTATAGCCGGCGCCCGCGCCGCCGGTCGCGATGACCTTGAAGCTCGGCGGCGTCGCATCGACATCGATCGAGACCAGGCCGCCCGAGGAAGTCAGGTTGCAGTACGCCCGCCCGCTGAGCTTGGAGGTGGCGCAGCCGTGCGGCGAGACCGGCGCACCGTTTGTGTATGTCGGGTCGCAGGTGGTCGCGCGCGAGGAGCCGTTCCAGCCCAGGTCCTGCGCCGACAGCGTGCGCACCGGCGTGATCGCCGCCGGGTTCTGGTAGTCATAGACCGTGATGACGTTGCTGCAGTCGCTGATGTTGCTGATGACCACGCGCTCGCTGGTGGCGCTGAACGTCGCCTTGTGGTGGCCGATGCCCAGGCCCACCTCGCCGACCGGCGTAAGGTACGAGCTGCCCGCGGTCAAGTTGATAAGGCGCGCGCTGCTGGTCGCCGCGACCGAGCCGGCGCCGTCGTTAAGGCTCAGCCAGTAGGACTTGCCGTTGCGCGGCGGGCTGATATAGGAGTGCACCGGCCGCGTACCGCCTATCGTCGAGGAAGGCAGCCGCGCCGACTCGAGCAGGGTGCGCCCGTTGACCGCCAGGATCTCGTTGCGGTTTGTCAGGTTGACCATCAGCGTGCCATCGGCAAGCGCCTGCAGATCGGTCGGCTCGGCGATATTCTGCACCGCCCCCGGGCGTTCCTTGCCGGTGGCCAGATCGTAGGAGTTTAGCGTCCCATCGTGGGCGACAAACAGAGCCTGCGCCAGCGTGTCACCAGCTGGTGGCGGGTTCCCTTCCGGTCCGGCGTCCTGGCAGCCCGCTGCCCCAAGGCCACCGGCGGCAAGGCAGGTGTAGAGCGCCGATCTGAAGAAAAAAGACAAGGTAAGTCTGCTGCTCGGCATAGTAATTCCCTCCGGGTTCGTAGTCGGTAATCGGTAGTTATTGCTGCCAGCGTGGGAGCCCACGCCAGCTATCCTATTGAGTGCAGCCGCAGCCGCCGCCCGGCGCCGTGCCGGGCAGTCCGCCGGCGGTCTTGCTCTCCATCGCCTTGGCCCTGTAGGTTCCCGAGAGCTCCGTATCAAGGAGCGCCGGATTCATCGCCGGCGAGGCCAGGAGCTCGCGCTGCCAGGGCTTGACCTGAACGCAGCCGGTCGCCCCGATCGCCCCGATCGCCCAAAGAACTGGCGCAAGTCCAGTAAGAGTAGCCGTGACGAGGGACCGGATCTTCATGGGCAAGATTAGACCTGGGAGCCGCTCTGCGCGGAATGCGGCAAATTGTCGCACCCACCTGCCGCCCCGCCCGCAACCAAGTAATGGCTCAGGCAGTAGCGAAAAAGCCAAAGCCTTGCCCTTTGCCTTTGCCTTTGCCTTTGCCTTTGCCTTTGCCTTTGCCTTTGCCTTTGAAAATCCCAAAAGGTGCAAATGCGCCTTGACAAACTTTGATAGCGTTTGTCATGATCGCTAAAGAGGATATATGAAGACAGCACCCGCAAGGCGACGGGTCGATCGCCTCAAACGCAGCGTCACCCGCTGCTTGATGGTCTGGGTAGCGCTCATCAGCCTGCTGCCGATGCTGTCCAGCTATGTCCACCTGCTGCTCGTCCAGCACTCCACCTGCCCCGAGCACGGCGAGATCATCGATCAGCCGGCGGGCCAGCCGGCCCATGCCGACTCGCTGGTCCAGCAGTCCGCGCCGGCCCGGCCGGCCTTGCAGTCCGCCGAGCCCACCGCCGAGCATCGCCACGCTCACTGCGCCTTCGTCCTGTCGCGCCGCCAGGTCTTTACGGCCGACGTCGCGATCAGCGCCTACCTCGCCCCGCCGCCGATCGAGCACCCGGCGCCGCTCGCGCAAAAAGACGTGCGGCCGGTGACCCGGATCGCGGTCCTCCGGCTGGCTCCCAAACAGTCCCCTCCCGCCTAGCTGCACCTTTTCGCAGGGGTCCGCGAAGATGACCTTCGCGCGGACGCCGCGGCGCGGCTATCTTGCTTGGCAAAGTAGCAATCTAACCCGCTGCCGTCCGGGCGAATCATGAATTACTTGCTTACCATGGCAGGCTAATCATGAGCCTTATCCGCGGTTCGTCTATTCGGCCCATTGCAGACCTATTCTTGTAAATAAAAGAATTGGCTGGATATACGTTCAGCGCGACTGACGCGTATCCGGCGTCTGTTTCATGGGCGGATTGTCCACATATGGAGTCCGCTTAGTGGGGATTGTTATGTCGAAGGTACCTGGCTCGCACCCGGCGCTGGTGCGGATGATGATTCTGCTTGTGATTGCCGCCAGCTGGGCGACCGCGCGCCCCGCCTTGGCAACTGTCGATGGCCTGATCCGCGGTACGGTGAGCGATGATCTGATTCAGCCGATCCCGGGCGCGACAGTCACCCTGCGCAGCTCGCGCGGTGAGGTCGTCACCGAAGTGCAGACCGCAGCCGACGGCTCGTTTACGTTCACCGGAGTTGCGCTGGGGGAATATATCCTGGATGCCAAGGCCAGCGGTCACCTGTCCGGTCACCAGCACCTGCGGGTCGGCTCGGGAGAGGTGGCGACGGCCGAGCTTTACTGCGCCCGACCCGACGCGCGCGCCATCATCGTCGAGGAAGCGCGCCTGGCCGCCCCGAGCCGCGCCGCCAGCAGCGTGTCGACGCTGACCCGCGAGGCGCTCAAGCTCCTTCCCAAGGGCGAGGATCTGCCGATCACTGAAGTGGTGAGTACGCAGGCCGGCTTCATCCAGGACGCCTTCGGCAACGTGTACGCGCGCGGCAACCACGCCGGCGTGCAGTACCAGATCGATGGCATCCCGATTCCGGACTCGGTGGGGAACCTGTTCGCCCAGGCTATCCCGGTGCGCCTCATCGATAGTGTCGAGCTCCTGACCGGCGGCCTGCCCGCCGAGTATGGCAACCGGCTGGCCGCGGTGGTCAATATCTCGTCGCGCACCGGTGGCGCGGCCCCCGAGGGCCTGGTGCAGCTCCGCTACGGCTCGTTTCAGACCCTCGAGCCGAGCGTCTACTACTCGCGCTCGATCGGGCGCTTCGGCTTCTTTGTCGGCGGCAGCTACCTGCAGTCGCAGCGCGCCCTGGACCCGCCGGCGATCACCCCGATCCTGCATGACGACGGCCGCTCCGGGCGCGCCTTCTTCCGCGCCGACTGGCGCAAGAGCGACAGCGATCGGTTTGAGCTGTTTGGCAGCTACGCCCACAACTTCTTTCAGATTCCTGTCGATCCGACGAGCGTGCCGCTCGATCCGCTGCGACCGAGCTTCGTCCGCCCGGTCGATGCGTTCGGTAACAGCGCGGCGACCTTCTTCCCCGCCGACACCGATGCGACCGAGACCGAGAACGAGGTGTTCCTTGCCGCCTCGTGGGTCCACTCCTTCGCCCACCGCGGCCGCTTGCAGGTAGCGCCTTATTACAAGCTTTCGATCGGCGCGCTGGCCGCCGACGCGCCGCGCGCGCTGGGGGCGACCGCGGACCCGGGCTCGACCGCCAGCGATGTGACGCGCCGGGCCGATCATATAGGCGGGATCGTCCAGTATTCGGCGCTGACCGGGAAGCACCAGATAAAGACCGGCTTTCAGATCGATTACCTGCTCAGCACGACCGACTTCACCCAGTACGTGCGCGACGATATCGGACCCCAGGGGGGAGTCGACCCGGCGCAGACCGCCGGCGGCACCGACCGCACGGGAGCGCTGCTGTTTGGCGCCTATGTCCAGGACCGCTGGGACTACGGGCGGACCAGCATCACCCTGGGCGTGCGGGTCGACGAGCAGCACGTGATCCTGACCAGCGGTGAGACCCATGATCAGGCGAGCCTGAGCCCGCGCATCGGCGCCAGCTTCGCCTTCTTGAATGATCTGGTCGGCCGCCTGTTCTTCGGGCTCAACTGGCAGCCGCCCTCGCCGCTCGATGCCGCCAACGCGGCGCGCCTTTTGGGAGTGGTCCCGGCGACCATGCAGGTCCCCTACGATGTCCTGCCGGAGACGGCGCTTTACGGCGAGGCCGGGCTCGATGGGCGGATCCGCAAGCGCCTGCGCTTGGGGGTGACGGGGTGGGGGCGCTACGCGTATAACCAGCTGGACGATGTCGCGATCGGCGCCACCAACCTGATCGCCAACTACAACTTCCAGCGCGGGCGCGCCGTCGGCGTCGAGGGGAAGCTCGAGCTGTCGCTCAGCCGCGGCCTCAGCGCGTTCGGCAATGTCTCGTGGGAGATCGCCCAGGGCCAGGGGATCGCCTCGGCCAAGTTCCTGTTCTCGGACGACCAGCTGGCCAGCCAGGCGTGGGAGACGCTCGATCACGTCCAGACCTGGACGGCGAACCTGGGCGCGACGGTGCAGCACGGTCCGGCGAGCCTCACCGCCCTTTTGGCCTATGGCTCGGGCCTGCGCACCGGCCCGGATAACAGCCAGTCGGTGCCGGAGCACGTCCGCATCGACACGACCCTGTCGTATTCCTTCGACACCCTGCCGCTGCGGCCGCGCGCGGCGATCGACATCATCAACCTGCTCGACGCCCACTATGCCTACCGGCTCGGCAATGGCTTTGTCGGCAGCTCGTATGCGGCGCCGCGCACGGTCTTCTT
>DAOMZC010000371.1:0-6483 GCA_035437965.1 Pseudomonadota bacterium | reverse complement strand
CCTGGCCGAGCTCCTGCGCCGCCCCGAGGTCAGCTGCGCCACCCTGCTCCCCGCGCTCGGCCACGACCCCGTCGACCCCGCCCTCAGCGAGCGCCTCGAGACGACGATCAAGTACGAAGGCTACCTCGACCGCCAAGCCGAAGAGGCCCGCCGCTTCCGCGACCTCGAACAGACCCCCATCCCCGAGTCCCTCGACTACACCCAGATCCCCGGCCTGTCCCGCGAGGCCACCGAGAAGCTCGCCAAGATTCGCCCGCGCTCGATCGGGCAGGCCAGCCGTATTCCGGGGATTACGCCGGCGGCGGTGTCGATCCTGCTGGTGATGACGAAGAGCAAGCCGGCGGCGTGAGCGCCGGCAGAGTCACTCCCTCCTGAACCGGCAGGATGGGGCCGTGCAAGGCGCTATCGGCCCTGACGTTGCTGCGGGCTCCGCAGGCGTTCCCGGGAAGGCAACAAGCTCTCTAGGAGCATGAGGGTCTCTTCATCGTGATCATGCTCTGCCTGCTGGTGGGCGAGCCGCGCCGCTGCCCGGACCGCCCGCGCGGACCTACCCAGGCGCTGTCTCACTTGCACAAGCCGCAGATAGAGTCGGCCACTGTCATTTTCGCCTAGTCTTTTTTCTGACACTAAAACCTGCCGGGCCTTGATCAACTCTTCAAGGCGATTTTCCGTCTCTAGGAGCAGCTGCTCCGCGATCTCTTCTGCGACCTCAGCCGCCAGGTCGAGCCGGAGCCCCGCAAGCAAGGTTTCATAGTTCAACACATGTTGATCATCAGGATCATCGGGAGGCGACTGGTCCCCATACTGATTCGCCAAAAGAGTCAGGGCTTCACCCATCTCTCGGGCGCACCACAGCCAGTAGGCTACTTTCTGGTCTAAGCCGAGAAAATCGAAGACTTGAATCTTGGAAAGATAGTAGACGACCTCTCTCTGTAAAGGTCCGAGCGGTCGCGAGGTGAGGGGATGACTAAACAGGTGCCCCGGTCTTCCCATCACCAGGCTTTCAACGTACTGCAACACCGGGTAGGCACTCACCCCTGTTTCAGCGGCTGCAAGATACTGATCCAAAACCGCTTTTGCGGTTGCACGGTCGTTGCGCTCGGTCGCAAACCCAATGACAAAAGAAACCAGGGACCGAGAACCGGGCTCACGCGCCCATGCCCTCTTGGCGGTTTCCAGGGCTGCAGGCTCGTGCCCCGCTGAAGCCAAGCTCATTGCCTTGACGGCTGCGCTTGCACCGTAGATGGGAATCCGCACCGAGAAGAACGTCGGATCACAGTCGATCTCCGCGGGCGGAGAACCATTATCCGCCAGCGCGCGCTGGATCTTGAGAATCCCGCTGCCGCGCGCCTCGGCAATCCGCAGCTCTTTTAGAAGCTCGCCGATACGACGGTTGCGCGCTGGGACTTCGGGCACCGTGTTGCCGGGGCGGAAGTGCTCGGGCCGGATGGCGGCGTGGGGGCCGGGGTAGCTGGTGATGGTAATCGAGTCGGGCTCTATGTAGACCTTGGTCGGCTCGGAGCTCTCGTAGCTGCGGTGGTAGACGGCGTTGACCAGAGCCTCCTGCAGGGCGCGCGGAGGATAGGGAACGTTGCGCTGCGCCTTAAGGCCGGCCGCCGGCTTCTCGGTGATGCTGCCGAGCATTCCCTCCAAATAGTTCTGGCAGGCGCGCAGCTGCTCGGGCAGCGGGCCGGAGAACGTATGCTCGATCAGGCGGTCGCCGCCGCGGCCTTCGGGGAACTCGCACAGCTCGATGCGCGCCCCGGGGAAGAAGCGCGTCGGGTCATCTTGAAAGAACAAAAGGGCGACGTTGCGCGGCTCGGTGTGGGCGTTGACCGGCACCGTGAGGCGCAGCTTGCGGTAAAGCTCCTCGTCGGGCAGCGGCTCCTCGGCGAGGTGGCTGCCGGCCTGGTGGAGGTGGCGCCGGACCAGGGTCGGCGAGACATCCAGGAACCTGGCCGCGAGACAGCGGCGGTCGTCCCAGGGGATCTTGCTCGCCTGCTCCATGAGCTGCCGCAGGGTATCCTCCTGAGCGATGGTGGTAAGCGGCCCCTGGCGGACGAAGTACGCCTTCTGCCCCGCGCGCCGATAGTTCGGAGCCTGATACGGTCGGTTATCACCGCCGGGACAGAACAGGATGAGCAGCTGGCGTCCCTGATAAGTCTCCAGAAACGGGATCGGCTGGTAGTCGGGGGAGAGCAGCTTGCAGGCGCCGAAGACCTCCTTCATCACCCGGTCGAGATCCAGCCCGTCGACGCCGCGCGGGGGCAGCACGGGCCGACCCTGCGCGTCTTGCTCCAAGCCAAGCACGATATAGCCGCCGTTCAGGTTGAGCAGATCGTTGGCGAACGCGCAGGCGGACTCGATGACCGCGTCTTTTATCCGGTCGTCCCAGGTCGCCTTGAACTCCAGCCGCTGCGACTCGACCTGCGACGGGCTGAGCAGCGTCTGAATGGACATCGGCAAGGGGGTCAGACCCAAGGACATGCGCCACACTCGCATTGCGACAGGCCGGTGTCAAAGGACGCGCGCTGACTACCTCGACCGCCAGGCCGATTGTGATGGCGTGCGCAGCCAGCCGGCGGTGGAAGGGCGCGCTAGACCGCGAAGAGGCGGCGGAACCAGGCGACGAAGACCGCCGCCTGCGGCGACTTGGGATCCAGGCTGCCGATCCGGACCGCTTGATGGAGCTGAGCCCCGGGCGGGTCCTGCCAGGAGAGCCAGGTGTGGATGAGCGCCTTATCGCGGTGCGCGCTCTTGAAGGGGGCGCCCAGCTCTGCCGCCGTCTTGCATGCAGCCTGCGCATGCTGCCAGACGCCGTCGCTCTCTGCTATGCGCAAGGTGGCGAGGAATGTCTCCAGCATGCCGGGCCCCTTGTTGTCGGGCATCACCCAGATCCCCAGCCGCACGCCGAGGTTGGTCTCGCAGACGAGCCCCTCTGTGGGGAGCGTCGCGGGGAGCTCGGAGCAGAGCGACAGGCAGCGCTCGCGCAGTCGCCGCCAGCAGCTCTCCGGGTCCTCATCTGCATCGACGATCACCCCCAGCGCCTGGCGCCCTGCCACCTTCAGCTCGGCGCCCAACAGACCCGGCTTCAGCAGCTGGTCGATCCCGCCCTCGCCCTCGAAGGCAATCTCGACCAGCTTGGGGTCGCGGCTCTCGCCCCAGCGTACCCCGGTGGCGGCCTCGATCAGCTCGGGAATGACCCGCAGATCATCGGCGCCTTCGACGAGCAGCTTTCTCGGATGGGGCGTCTTGGGGTGGGGCGCGGCCATCGCTCAGCGGACCTCGATGCCGCGCTCGGCCGCGGCCACGATCTCGCTCTCGCTGTAGGCGATGGCGCGCTCGGGCTCGATGCGCTGGATCGACACCTCGCTGCCGTCGCTTGTCTCCGGACGTGCAATGCTCGCCAGGGCTTCGACGCAGTCGCGGCTGTGGGTGGTCGCGAACACCTGGACGTTCAGCCGCCGGGCGGTCTCCTGCACCATCTTCCACATGTCGGCCATCACCGTGTAGTGAAGGCCGGTATCGATGTCGTCTATCAGCAGGAATCCGTTTCGTGCCGCCACCAGCATGAGCGCGATCCCGAGCAGCCGCCAGATCCCATCGCCGAGGCTCCCGATCGGTACCCGCCGCTCCATGCCGCGCAGCTTCACGAAGATGCCGGCCTTGTCGGGAACACTGTTAAGGCGGCGCGCCGGGGGTACTGCGGCGACCCCGTCCAACCGGGGCTCAATGATGCGCAGCGCCTCTACAACTTGCTGTTCCGCTGGATTCAGCAGGACTTTACCGAGCTCGGCGATCATCTCTTGGTTTGATAGGAATCGCGTCGTAATGAACTCTATGTTCGCAGCGCCGGGGTAGCCTGGCTCCTTTTTGCCTTGATCGAGTACCCGGTCAAGATCCTCTGATATCCAGTCTCCCTGGTGCGTCAGCAGCATGCCGTCCTCAAACGGCTCTTTGCCTTCAAACCGGATCTGCAGCCATCTAACGTTTCGCTGCATTCTCGCCGGTCCACGCGTCGGCCGTGATTGACCCGCTGGCGGCTGCGCCTGGATCCGCGCGGTAAAACGCTCATGCACAAGGTCATTGAGGGCACTGAACGAAAACTCGCTCCCGCTATCTGCGACATGGCCATGAAACAGATGCGAGCATGCAAATACCGGCCGGTGCTCTTCGCTTAGTTCTTCACCAGATACCTCACCACGGGTAAGAAAGCTGATGCCCAATCCCATGGGGTCCCCGTGACCCATCAACATGAGCAGCGCCTCCAGGACAGAGGTCTTGCCGCTGTTGTTGTTGCCGACGAGCAGGTTGAGCCGGCCAAGGCCGCTCATCGTGAAGTGCTTGAAGCCCCGAAAGCCGGTGATGGTCAGATCGCGATACATGGCTACTCCGCAGGGAGGGAGCATAGCCGCGGGCCGCCCCCTGTGTCAGCCGCTAACTGGCTTGCCCCGGGTCGCTAAAAAGTCCTCCCCGCCTCAAACTCGCTTGCCCCAGGCCGCTAAAAAGTCCTCTCCACCTCAAGCTGGCTTGCCCCAGGCCGCTAAAAAGTCCTCCCTCCCTCAAACCCGCTTGCCCCAAGCCGCTAAAAAGTCCTGCCTGCCTCAATCTGCATTGCCCCAGGCCGCCAAAAAGTCCTCCCCTCCTCAAACCCCCTTGCCCCAAGCCGCCAAAAAGTCCTCCCCTCCTCAAACCCGCTTGCCCCAGAGCGCACCAAAGTCTTCCCCGCTGCTTGCCGGTTATCCGGCGGTCGCACCAAAGAGCGTGGCCGCGGCTGCGCCCAGGCGCCCCGGCTGAGCCTTTTCCGTTGCGGGGGGGCGGGGATTAGCGCTATGTGGGTGCGAGCCGTACCGATCACCACCTCGGGCGCGGCACCGCCATGCTGAACCGGTTGCGTATTGCTCACTTCAAGTGCTTCGCCGAGCTGGTGATTCCGCTCGACTCGCCGGTCGTGCTGGTCGGGGGGAATGGGGCGGGCAAGACGGCGGCGCTGCAGGCGCTGGCCTTGTGGGAGCTCGGGCTGCGGACTTTTGTGGCCCGGCGGGCGGCGCCGCACGAGGCGGGGCGCGGGCATCGGCCGGCGGGGAGCGCGCGGCCCCTGGGGGTGAGCTTGCAGCGGCGCGACCTGACCCAGATCCCGCTGCCGAGCGCCAACCACTTGTGGCACCGCACCGAGGTGCGCGCGGGGCGGCCGAGCCCGAGCGAGCGCGCCCAGCCGCTGCGCATGGAGCTCGCGGTGGACGGCGAGAGCGGCGGGCAGCAGTGGTCGTGCGGCCTGGAGCTCGACTACAACAACGACGACCCGCCGTACTGCCGGCCGCTGCGCCTGCCGGGCTTTCGGCAGAGCAAGGTGCACGGGGCGAAGTTCTCGGCGATCGCCGAGGCGGCGACCGCGGTGCGCGTCGCCTACCTGCCGCCGATGGCGGGGGTCGCGGTGTCCGAGCCCAAGTGGGAGCGCGGGCGGGTCAACGTGCTGCTCGGCGAGGGGCAGACGGCGCAGGTCATCCGCAACCTGTGCCTGCATCTTTATACGCAGAAGCCCGACCGCGGGCACTGGCAGCGGCTGTGCCAGCGCATGCAGGCGCTGTTCGGGGTGCGCCTGCACAGCCCGGAGTTTATCGCCGAGCGCGGCGAGATCGTCATGAAGTACCGCGAGCCCGACGGCACGCGGCTCGACCTGTCGGCGGCGGGCAAGGGGATGCTGCAGACGCTGTTGCTCTTGTGCCACCTGTACATGAACCCGGGGGCGGTGCTGCTGCTCGATGAGCCGGACGCGCACCTGGCGCCGCTGCGGCAGCGGCAGATCGTGCGCACGCTCTTGGCGATCGCGGCCGAGCAGGACAGCCAGGTGATCGCCGCCTCGAACTCGGAGATCGTGATAAGCGAGATTGCGGGGCGCGGCTCGGTGGTGCGGCTGGATGGGGCGGCGGGGCGGGCGCAGGTGATGGCGGGGCGGCCGGCGGAGATGCCGGGGACGGCGCGGGCGGCCGGGTGGACCGAGCACCTGCAGGCGGCCGAGCGCGGGTGGGTGCTTTATCTGCCGGGGCCGCTCGATCTAAGCAGCCTGCATGCCCTGGCGCAGCGCCTGGGCCACCCGGCGCAGGCGGCGCTGGAGCAGCCGCTTTGTCACTACATCGGCGACGGGCCGGAAGCGGCGGAGCGCGCCCGCTGGCACTTCTATGCGCTGCGCGAGCTGTGCCCTTCCCTGCGCGGCGTCGCGCTGTACAGCCACCCGGGTCCACGCATGAAGGATGAGGGGGCGAGCGCGCTGCACGAGCATACGTGGCAGCGCGGGGATCTCGACAGCTACTACGCGCTCGACGAGGTGCTGCTGGCCTACGCCCACAACGAGCGCGGCGTGGCCGGGGACGCGGCGACCGGGGCCGCCGACCCCGCCGCGCCGCCGCGCCGCCAGCTGCAGCTCGCCGCCATGCTCAGCCCAGAGCAGCGCCGTCGCGAGCAGGCGCTGCGCACCGCGGTGTC
>DAOMZC010000370.1:0-6483 GCA_035437965.1 Pseudomonadota bacterium | reverse complement strand
GCCTGCGGGAGCTCACAGCTTGGCAGCTGCGAGCGAGCGGCGGTCGAGCGGGCCGGAGCCGAGGTCGCGGCCGGGATGTCGGTCGCGGCCGGAACCGATTCCGTCGCGGTTGTCTTGGCGGAGCGAGCCGCCCCTCTCGCCGGGGCGGCGGACTTGAGTCTGGATGGGGGCATGCGGGCGCTCCTTGGCTGAGATGAGCTGGTAGCACGCCTTGCCGGCCGGCTCAATCGCCGCGGGCTGCTTCATGCAGATGGCGCCTGGTAGCACGTCCTGCTCAGGGCGCGCCGATGTCTGTCCGGTATTGCATCTGGGCGAAGCGGACATGCGCGAGGCCCGCGTAGGCGTGCTCCCGCGCCGCCTGGGCGGTAGCGCCTTGGGCGACGATGGCTCCGACGCGGCCGCCGCTCCCGCGAAGCGCGCCGTCGGCAGCGGTGGTGCCGGCGTGGATGAACCAGCGCTGCTCGGTGGTGAGCTCCGGGTCGAGCTCGAGCCGGGCGCCGCGGCAGCTGCGGTCGGGATAGCCGCCGGCCGCCAGCACGACCGCGCAGCTCGGCCGCGAGTCCAGGGCCAGGCAGAAGTCTTCAAGCTCGCCGCGCGCGGTGGCCAGGCACAGCCGCAAGAACTCGCCCGCCGCGAGCCGCGGCAGGATCGCCTGCGCCTCGGGATCGCCCAGGCGCACATTGAACTCCAGGAGCCGCGGTCCGTGCGCGGTCAGCATCAGGCCGACAAACAGGAAGCCGACAAACGGCGTGCCGCGCCGCTGCAGCTCGCGCAGGACCGGGCGCACGAACTCCGCCGCGATCTGCGCGCTGAGCGCGGCGTCCACCGTGGGGTTCGGGCTCACCGCGCCCATGCCGCCGGTGTTGGGACCGGCGTCCCCATCGCGCAGCCGCTTGTGATCGCGCGCGTGCGGCAGCGCCAGGCACTGCTCGCCGTGGCAGGCGAAGAACAGCGAGGCCTCGGTGCCGAGCAGCCGCTCTTCCAGCACCACCCGCCGCCCCGCCGCGCCGAGCGCGCCGCCGAGCAGCTGGTGAGCGCGCACCTCGCACTCGGCGAACGACTCGGGGACAAAGACGCCCTTGCCGCCGCACAGGCCGTCGGCCTTGAGCACCGGCGGCCGGGAGAAAGCCTGCAGCGCCGCGGCGATCTGCTCGGGCGCGTTCAAGATATAGTAGTCCGGACCGGGAATCCCGAGCTCGCGGGTGAGGGCGCGGGTGAACACCTTGGAGCCTTCGAGCGCCGCCGCCGCTTGTCGCGGGCCGCAGCACAGCACGCTCGGCAGCCGGCCGAGCGCATCGACGAGGCCCCCGACCAGCGGGCCTTCGGGACCCGGCACCACGAGCTCGATCGCCGCGCTGCGCACGAGCTCCGTGATTCCGACCACGTCCTCCGCGGCCAGCTGGACGTTTTGTCCGAGCGCGGCCGTGCCCGGGTTGCCGGGGGCGCTGAACAGCTCACAGCCCGGCGCGGTGGTCAGCGCCCGCGCCATCGCGTGTTCCCGCCCGCCGCCGCCAATGATCAAGATGCGCATGCGTACCTCAGTGCCGGAAGTGCCGCCGGCCGGTAAATACCATCGCCAGCCCGAGCTCATCACAGGCGGCGATCGACTCGGCGTCGCGCACCGAGCCCCCGGGCTGGATGATGGCGGCGATCCCCGCGGTCTGCGCCAGCCGCACGCAGTCCGGGAACGGAAAGAAAGCGTCCGAGCCGAGGAAGGCGCCGCGGGCCCGCTCCCCGGCCTTGTGCAGCGCCTGCGCCACCGCTTCGATGCGGCTCACCTGTCCGGTGCCGGCGCCCACCAGGCACTGCTCGCGGGTGAGCGCGATGGCGTTGGACTTGAGCGCCGCGGCGGCGTGCAGGGCGAAGCGCAGCTCGGCTTCCCAGCCCGGCTCCAGCCCCCGCCGGGTGACTACAGAGAGCTCGGTCTGCTCCGCGTACGGCCCCGGATCGGGAGTCTGCACAAGGAGTCCGCCGCCGATCCGGTGGCTCACCCAGCCGGGCAGCGGTGAGCCGGCTGGCGCCTCGACAAGGCGCAGGTTCACCCGGTCGCCCAGCACCTCGTGGGCGGCGTCCGCGAAGCCCGGGGCGATGACGCACTCGACGAACAGCTTGCTGTCGCGCAGCGCCAGCGCGGCCTCCGCATCGAGCGGCCGGTTGAAAGCGAGCACGCCGCCAAACGCCGCCACCGGGTCTGCGGCCAGCGCGCGCGTGAACGCCGCGGCCAGGCTGGGCGCGCCCGCCAGCCCGCAGGGGTTTGTGTGCTTGACGATGGCGCACGCCGGCGCCGCCAGCGGATACACGGCGCGGTACGCCGCGTCCAGGTCGAGGTAGTTGTTGTAGGAGAGCGCCTTGCCCTTCAGTGCCCGCGCCTGGGCGACGCCGCCGGGCCGCGCGCTCTCGACATACAGATAAGCCGCCTGATGCGGGTTCTCGCCGTAGCGCAGCTGGCTGCTGCGAACGAGCTCGCCGCGCCGCTCGGGAAACACGGCTGCGTCGTCGCCGCTGTGGGCGCTGAGCCAGTCGGCGATGAGCGCGTCGTACGCCGCCACCTGGCGGAACGCCTGCGCCGCCCACTTCCGCCGCAGCGGCAGCGGAACCGTTCCCTGGCGCCGCAGCTCGGCGAGCAGCGCGGGGTAATCGGACGGGCTGACGAGCACGGTGGTCCCGCCCTCGGCGTTCTTGGCCGCCGCCCGCAGCAGCGAGGGTCCGCCGATGTCGATCATCTCGATGGTCTCGGCCGCGCTGGCGCCGCGGGCCAGGGTGTCGGCAAACGGATACAGGTTGCCCACGACCAGCTCGATGGGCACATAGTCTTGCGCCGCCAGCTGCTGCAGGTGCGCCGGCTCGCGCCGGTCGGCAAGCAGCGCCGCGAAGATCTTGGGATGCAGGGTCTTGACGCGCCCACCTAGTAGCTCGGGCGCGCCGGTAAACTCTTCGATCGGTGTGACCGGCAGGCCCGCCGCCGCCAGCGCCCCGGCCGTCCCCCCCGAGGCCAGCAGCTCGACGCCGAGCTCACTCAGACCCCGCCCGAGCTCGACGAGCCCGGTCTTGTCGTACACCGAAAGGAGCGCCCGCCGGACCGGGCTCTCGGTCAAGTCGGCTTTGGGAAGTGCGTGCGCCATGGTTCCTCCTGGCCGCCCTGGGCGTGCCGCAGCCGCGCGCAGAGCAGCCACACCGCGCGCTTGTAGATGACGTGCTCGACCTCGGTGAGGATGCGCTGCGCGAGCCCCGCCTCGCCCTCATCGCCGCGGACCTCGATCGAGCCGGTGAGCAAGATCGGTCCTGTGTCGACTCCGGCGTCCACGTAGTGCACTGTGGCGCCGGCAACCCGGACCCCGGCGCGCCACTGCCGCGCCGCCGCCCCGAGCCCCGGAAAGTCCGGCAAGAGGGACGGATGGATGTTCAAGACCGAGCCAGAGATCTGGTGGAGAAAGTCCGCGCTCAGGATGCGCAGGTAGCCGGCCAGCAGCAGGTGCTCGACCCGGTGCCGCTGCAGGCAGGTGAGCAGCTCGGCCTCATGCGCGGCGCGCGGCCGGTCGCGGCTCGGGCACAGCTCGGTGGGAACGTCGCGCGCGGCGGCCCGGTCGAGAATTCCGGCTTCCCGATCGGCGATCACCACCGCCAGCTCGGCCGGCAGAAATCCGCTGGCAAAGGCGGCCATCAGGGCCTCGGCGTTGGAGCCGCGGCCCGAGCCGAGGATGGCAAACCGCGGGCGCGGCGCATCCGGCGGTGTCGGGTCGGCCGCTTCGCGCCTAGCCAAGCTCGACTCCCAGCGCGCCCTCTACGATCTCGCCGACCCGCCGCCACGGAGTCTGCGGCGCGGCAAGAATCCGCTCTGCTCCCGCGGCGGAGGCGCACAGCAGAAAGCCGAGTCCCATGTTGAACGTACTGGCCATCTCCGGCGCCGAGATCTCTCCCGCCTGGGCAATGATTCCGAAGATCGGCGGCTGCACATAGGAGTCCGGCCACAGGCGCAGCGCCAGCCCTTCGCGCAGCAGCTTGCGCGCGCGACCGAGCAGGCCGCCACCGGTGATGTGGGCCGCGGCGTGGACCTCGCCGGCACCGCGCCGCAAGGCCTCCAGGACCTCGTTTACATAGATCGGCGTCGGGGTGAGCAGCGTCTCGCCGAGGCTCTGCGCGAGCCCCGGCGGCTGCGCCTCCAGCGTAAGGCCCGCCCGCTCCAGCGCCCGCCGGGCCAGGCTCAGGCCGTTGGCGTGGACGCCCGAGGCCGGCAGCGCCAGCACCTGATCCCCGGCGGCCAGCCCGCCGAGCCGCGGGGTCAGGGAAGGGTCCACCAGGCCCACGGCGAAGCCGGCCAGCTCCAGCTCAGAGGTCGCCAGCACCCCCGGCATCTCCGCGGTCTCGCCGCCGAGCAGCGCGCAGCCGGCCTGCTGGCAGGCGGCGACCATCCCTTCCATCAGCTCGGTCAGCGGCTGCGGGTCCAGGCGCCCGGCGGCCAGATAGTCGAGGAAGAACAGCGGCCGGGCGCCGCACGGCAGCAGATCGTTGACGTTCATCGCCACCAGATCCTGTCCCAGGGCGCGGAAGCGGCGCAGGCGGGCGGCCAGAAGGAGCTTGGTGCCGACTCCATCACAGCTCGCCGCGAGCAGCGGTCCGTCCGCTCCCAGCCGATACAGCCCGGCATAGGAGTCGGTGTACGGCGTAACTTCCGGTCCGTGCGTGCGAGCGGCCAGCCGGCGCAGCTGCCCGACCAGGAAATCGGCGCGCCCGAGGTCGACGCCGGCGGCGGAATAGGTAAGCGGCGGCGGCAGGGTGGAGTCCGGGGTCAAGTCGCTCACAGTGGGTAGCTCCCGTTCATGCAGGCCAGGCAGGCAGCGGCGTTGCCGGTGGCGCGGCGCAGGCGCTCCTCGCTGAGGTAGCGCAGGTGGTCGACGCCGACGTAGTCACGGACGCCCGCTTCGTCGGTGTGGGCGTTGATGATGAGCTCCTCGCGGCTCGGCATGTCGATGCCCAGGTAGCACGGCCAGCGCAGAGGGGGCGAGGCGACGCGGAGAAAGACCTGCAGCGCGCCCGCCTCGCGCACCATGCGAACGAGCTCGCGCGCGGTGTTGCCGCGCACCAGGGAGTCATCGATGAGGAGCAGGCGCTTTCCCGCCACCAGCTCGCGGTTGACCGAGAGCTTCAGGCGCACCCCCTGCGCGCGCGCGTCGTGGGTTGGCAGGATGAAGGTGCGGCCGAAGTAGTGGCTGCGCAGGATTGCCCGCTCGTAGGGGATGCCGCTCACCCGCGCGTAGCCGATGGCGGCGGGAATTCCCGAGTCCGGGACCGGCACCACCAGATCCACCTCCGGCATGCGGCCGTCGAGCTCCTGATCTTGCTGCGCCAGCTGCTCGCCCATCCGGGTGCGCGCCGCCTGCGCGTTCTGGCCGAACACGATCGAGTCCGGCCGCGCAAAGTACACGAGCTCGAACACGCACGGCGTGGCCACCGGAGCCGGCGGCAGCAGCTGCTGCGAGTGCACGCCGGCGGGGCCGATCTCGACGAGCTCACCGGGCGCGACCTCGCGCACAAGGCGCGCTCCCAGCGCATCGAGCGCGCACGTCTCGGACGCCAGCACCCAGCCGCCATCGGCGAGCTCCCCGAGCACCAGCGGCCGCAGCCCGTAGGCATCGCGCAGCCCGTACAGCCGCCCCGCGCACAGGATGGTCAGCGAGTACGCCCCGATCGCCCGCCCCGCCACGTGCTGCAGCGCGCTGGCGAGCTCTGAGGCGCCCGAGCGCGCCAGCAGGTGCACCAGGAGCTCGGTGTCCATGGTCGTGCTCAGGATCGAGCCGGCGTGGCGCAGCTCCCCGGCCAGCTCGGCGGCGTTCTTGATGTTGCCGTTGTGCGCTACAGCAATCTCGCCGTACGGGGTGCTGGCGAGGAAGGGCTGGACATTCTCCGCCCGATCGGCGGCCACTGTCGAGTAGCGGACGTGGCCGATGGCGCGCCGGCCCGGGAGCTTGCAGACGCGGGGCAGCGGCAGCGCCTCGGTGACCAGGCCGCGGGCGCGCAGCTGGTGCAGCCGGCCGTCTTCATCGATGGTGACGATGCCGGCCGACTCCTGGCCGCGGTGCTGCAGGGCGAACAGGGCGCGGTGGGTCAGCGGGGCGGCGTCCGCCTTGGCGCTGTAGATGGCGGTGACGCCGCAGAACTCCTTCAGCTCAGGTTCGGACATTAGGGCTCTGGTTGGCGAAGGCGTGGACGAGGACCGGCAGGGGCAGCGGCGGCAGGGACTCGACTTCCAGCACCTGTCCGCCGCTATGACCGGCGCAGTAGGCGGGCACTTGCGCCTCCTCCGCGGCGCGGCAGAAGGCAGCTACGTCATCGGCGGAGACGGCGGCCCAGACCTGCGCCGGATACTCGCCGAACAGCGCCCAGTCCGGGCGGCTTGTCGAGGGCAGCTCGATGCGCGCGCCGCAGCCGCCGCGCACGCACAGCTTGGCCAGCGCCACCGCCATCCCGCCGGCCCCCGCCGGCTGG
>DAOMZC010000369.1:0-6488 GCA_035437965.1 Pseudomonadota bacterium | reverse complement strand
AAGACCCCAAAGTACTTGAGCACCGAGCGCAGCGCCGCCGGCCCGCAGCTGTAGGGGGTCTGCTGCCGGCTCAGCGGCACCCCGAGGGCCTGCTGGGGGAGGACCGGCGGCCGGGCGTGGGCGACGGGCAGCAGCACGTCAGCAGGCTGCGCCGCGAGCAGCCCGAGCCCGGCCCCGAGCAGGCTGGCGCGGACCCAAGTCGATTGCCGCATACCTCGATGCTATAGCAGGCGGGCCCCCAGGAGCCAAGCCGCAGGCTCAGGTCGGGCAGCTGCCGGTCGCGCACTCGGCAGCGCGCCGCCTGGGCAGGTAGGGGCGGAGCGCGGCGAAGACCCGATAGCCGCCGCGCAGCAGCGGATTTACAAGCGGCAGCCGCGCCGCGCGGGCGAGCAGACCAAAGCCCGGCAGGACATCCCAGATCGCGGTGAACGCGGCCAGGCCGGTGACCAGGTCTCCATCGGGCAGCCGCACGTGCAGGAACTTGTTGACGGCCGTCGGATCGAGACCCGCCGCCCGGGCGTCGAAGCCCGGCGCCGCGATGTCGACGAGCCGCAGGCGACCCGCGGTGTCCTTTTTCCGATAGTGATCGATCTCACGCGAGCACAGCGGACAGGCGCCATCGTAGTAGACAGTAAGTGGATCGGCTCTCATACAGGTAGGATGCCAGGGCTGCCCGCGCTGCGCCGCAATTGTGCCGCGGCGGCTCGGGTGATGGCGAGCGCCGGATGGAATTATCTGTAGCAGTCTGCTTGCGCGAGCAGTCTGCTGGCGCGGTGTCCCGTTTGGTACACCGGTCAACCGGACGCGCTGGGCGACGAGGATAAATACAGCGTGACTGCATCCCGCAGGCAGCCGACGATGTAAGAGGAACCATTTTTCAGGAGGACTCAATATGATTTTGGCTAAGCGATGTGTCGCCGAGCTTGTCGGCACTTTCTGGCTGGTCCTGGGAGGCTGCGGCTCGGCGGTGCTCTCGGCCGCGTTTCCGCACGTCGGCATTGGTCTTCTCGGCGTCTCTTTCGCGTTCGGGCTGACGGTGCTGTCGATGGCCTATGCGATCGGCCACATCTCGGGCTGCCACTTGAACCCCGCGGTGACGGTCGGCCTGGTGACCGGCGGACGCTTCCCGGCCAAGGAGCTGCCGCATTATGTGGTGATGCAGGTGCTGGGTGGGATACTCGGAGCCGGCGTGCTCTATGTTATTGCCTCGGGCAAGGGAAGCTTCAGCTTGGCGGGCGGGTTTGCTTCGAACGGCTTCGGCGAGCACTCCCCCGGCGGCTATTCGATGGTGTCTTGTCTGGTTGCCGAGGTGGTGCTCACGTTCATGTTCCTGGTGATCATCCTGGGCTCGACGCACGGACGCGCGCCGAGCGGCTTTGCGCCGATCGCGATCGGGCTTGGCCTGACGCTCATCCACCTCATCGGGATTCCCGTGACCAACCTGTCGGTCAACCCGGCGCGCAGCACCGGTCCGGCGCTGTTCGTGGGCGGCTGGGCGGTCGCGCAGCTGTGGCTGTTCTGGGTGGCGCCGCTTGCCGGCGGCGCGCTCGCCGGGTTCTTCTACAGGTGGCTCTCGCCCACCTCGGCCCTTGAGCCCGACGTGCGCGGGCGCGCCTAGAATCGGCGGCGGGAGGGAGCCGCCCCAGAGCCGCTTCTCAGGGCTGGGGCGGGAGGTTCGAAGCCGGGGCAGGCGCTGCCGCGGCGTCGGGGCCGGAGCGCCGCACGGACTTGCGGTCGGTGGCGGCGCGCAGCGGCAGCAGGACGTGCTGCTTGACGCCGACCGGCAGCTCGCCAAGGAGCTCTGCCATCTGCAGCATGGCGCTCATCGCGCCGACGATCCGCACCCACTGATGCTGCGCCGCCTGCAGCGCGCTGTCGGTCGGCGCGACCGGCACCGCGAGGCGCTCGCGCTCTTTGTGGCCGAGCTCCCGCCCGACCGCGACCAAGCGCTCGATGATCTGCAAGGCCGAGCGCTTGCCGATGCGCTGCTCCCTGAGCGCCTCCAGATCGGCGGCCGGCAGCTCGGCGATGATGAGCTGCAGCAGCGCCGCGTTGTCGGCCTCGACCTGATACGACATGGAGGCCATCTTGCGGCCCTCGGGCAGGATCAGCTCGTGCAGCTGCTCCCAGCGCGCTCGCTCCTGCTCATCCTCGATGAGGAAGCGCGCGCTCTGAAACAGGCAGTCGAGCCCACTCACAAGGTCATCATGCTCGGCGTCCAGCGAGGTCACTTCCTGCTGCAGCGAGCCGGCGCGCTGCGCGTCCGCCGACTGGCTGGCCAGCAGGACTTCATTGACCTCGCGGAGCCGCGGCATGAGGCTTGCCACCTCAGGCGTCCCGCTGAGCGCCTGGTGGGCGGCATGGGTCGGATCCAGGAACGTCTGGCTCAGGGAGAGCATCTCGCCAACGGACAAACGGCTCAGGTGCATATCTTACCTCTGCCCTCTTGATAACGACGCCGCGGACTCACTGGTTGTGCGATCGCCACGTCACACAGATCTGTCTCTTCGATCTTATCCTATCCTAGAATCATCCCTAGGGCGCCAGTGCCGCTGTGATATCCTGAAGGTAACCGCATGGCCGACCGTTCCTTACCTTCCTCGCTACCTTCCTCGCTACCTTCCTCGCTGGTCGGGACGATCATCGCGGGTCGCTACAAGGTCGAGTCGCTGCTTGGCTCCGGTGGGGTGGGGTCGGTGTATCTCGTGCAGCATACCCACATGCGCAAGCGCTTCGCGCTCAAGATCCTGAACGCGGACTCGGCGCAGGTGCCCGAGATAGTGGCGCGCTTTGAGCGCGAGGCGATGGCGATGGGTCACATCGAGCACCCCAACATCACCGCCGCCATCGACTTCGGGCGCGCCGAAGACAACTCTTTCTTTCTGGTATTGGAGTATCTGGAAGGGCAGCGGCTGCGCGACGCGCTGGCCGCCGGCCGGCTGCGGACCGCGCGGGCTCTGCACATTGCCCGCCAGGTCGGCAGCGCCCTTGAACGCTCGCACGAGCTTGGGGTCATCCACCGCGATCTCAAGCCCGAGAACATCATGCTGATCACCCGGCAGGGCGATCGCGACTTCGTCAAGGTGCTCGACTTCGGCCTCGCCAAGGTGGCGGCCGGCATGCCGGAGCCGGGCCGCGGCGGACCGGCCGAGGCGCTGTCCAAGCAGGGCACCATCTTCGGCACGCCGCGCTATATGGCGCCCGAGCAGTGCGTCGGGGCGCCGGTGGATGCGCGCACCGACCTGTATGCGCTCGGGCTCATCCTGTACGAGATGCTGACCGGGGAGAGTCCCTTTGCCGAGACCGACCCCATAAAGGTCATCAGGCAGCAGATCAGCACACCGACCCCGCCGATGGCCAAGGCGGCGTCCGGGGCGGTGGTCCCGGCCTCGCTGGAGGCGGTCGTCATGCGCCTCACCGAGAAGCAGCCCGAAAAGAGGTACGCCAGCGCGACCGAGGCGCTCGCGGCGCTGGCCGAGGTGGCAGAGAAAGAGGGAATCCTGCCGCCCGAGCCGTCCGCCCAGCTCCCCCCGCTGCCTGCGCAGCCAGCGCCGGCGCTCACCAGCGCGCAGACCGAGCCCCAGACCGTCGCGTCCATGGAGCTGGTGACCGAGCAGGAGCCTGCGGCAGCGCCCGCCGCGCTATCGGTATCGCTGTCGGTGAGCGAGTCGCAGATCCTCTCAGAGAAACAGCTGATCCGGCCGAGCGAGGCGGACACCCGACCCGGCCTGGCGGCACCCACGGTCAGAGCGCTGGCGCCCGCCAGCGCCGATCAGAAAACGGCCCTTCTGCCGGCGGGTCTGCTCGCGGCGGATCGGGGCGGGCTTGTGCAGAAGCTGCAGGCGCGCCTCCCGGCCGCCGTGCGTAACGTCCCGCTGCCGCTCCTCGTGCTCGCCCCGGCCTCGCTCCTCGGCCTCCTCATCGCGCTCCTCATCAAGTTCTCGGGAGCCCGGTAGAGCCGACGGCTCAGTGGCTTGCCGCTGCCGCCGGGCGGCCCGCGGGCGGCGGCCGGCGCGACAGCTCCAGCTCCTCGTCCTGCAGGCCAAAGAGCCGCAGGCTGATGAGGTCGAGCAGGTAGTTCTGGTAGGCCCGCCACGGCGCCCGCGTCCCCTGCTTGGGAAACTTGGCGATGGTGCGCTGGATATACCCGGAGGAAAAGCTGAGCAAGGGCTGCGCCGGCATGGCCGGGTCGCGGTTGCGCGGCGTCGCGGCGGCGAAGCCCTGGCTGTCCAGGTAGTTGAGCAGCCGGCAGACATACTGGCAGGTCAGGTCGGCGCGCAGCGTCCACGAGGCGTTGGTGTAGCCGAAGCACGAGGCGAGGTTCGGCACATCGCTGTACATCATCCCCTTGTAGGCGAGCGTCCGGCTGAAATCGACCGCGCGGCCATCGACCTCGACCGCGATGCCGCCCAAGAGCTCCAGCGTGAGCCCGGTCGCGGTGACGATGATGTCGGCGGCCAGCTCCTTGCCCGACTTGAGCTTGATGCCGCCCGCGGTGAACTCCGCGATCTCGTCGGTGACGACGCTGGCGCGGCCGCCCTTTATGGCCTGGAACAGGTCGGCGTCGGGCACCAGGCACAGGCGCTGGTCCCAGGGGTTGTAGCGCGGCGTGAAGTGCGTGGCGACGTCGTAGTCCGGACCCAGGTGGGCGCGCACTTCCTTCAGGATGAAGTTCTTCATGCGCGTGGGCTGGCGCTGCGACAGCTGATAGAAGAACATGCCGAGCAGCACGTTCTTCCACCGCGTGAGGCCGTAGGCCAGCTTCTCCGGCACGTGGCGGCGCAGCCAGTTGGCGACCGCGTCCTCCCCGGGCAGCGAGACGACGTAGGTCGGCGATCGCTGCAGCATCGTGACGTGCGCGGCGGTGGTCGCCATCGCCGGCACCAGCGTCACCGCGGTCGCGCCGCTGCCGATGACGACGACGCGCTTGCCGGCGTAGTCCAGATCCGCCGGCCACTTCTGCGGGTGGATGATGCGACCCTGGAAGCGCGCGGCGCCGACAAACTCGGGCGTGTAGCCTTCGGAGTAGCGATAGTAGCCGCTGCACATAAACAGGAAGCTGCAGGTGTAGCGGATCGTCTCGGCGGCGGCGCCGGGGGTCGCAGCTGGGCGCGTCACCTCGACCGTCCACCGCGCGTCCGGCGATGACCAGGACGCGCGCTTGACCCAGGTGTTGAAGCGGATCCGGCGGTCGATGCCGGCCTCGCGCGCGGTGGCGCAGATGTACTCGCGGATGGAAGTCCCGTCAGCGAGCGCCTTGGGGCTGGTCCACGGACGGAAGGAATACCCCATGGTGTACATGTCGGAGTCCGAGCGGATGCCCGGATAGCGGAACAGGTCCCAGGTCCCGCCGATGGCGTCGCGCCCTTCGAGGATCGCGTAGGACTTCTGCGGACAGTCCTTCTGCAGGTGATAGGCCGCGCCGATGCCGGACAGACCGGCACCTACGATCAGCACATCGAAATGTTCGGTTGGCATCCAGGGCTCCAGGGCGACTCGGTCAGCGCCTGCTCCGTTCCCGGCTTGGGCGCGCGGTGGCGGCCATTATGCTGTTTTTGCTGAACGATTTGTCAACTGCCGGTTTCGCCCGGCGCCTGGCCTCGGGTGCGCGAAAGTTTCACTGCGACCGCCGCCGGCCGGGCGCGTCCTTTTGGTGAAGGAAGGACGAACAACATGACCTCTCTCCCCAGCGGACCGCGTGGTGCCATCCGAATCAACCTGCAGGTGATGCGCGATCCGATCGGCAGCGTCATGCGCTGGCGGCGCCAGTACGGCGATCCCATGACCCTCCCGGACATCGACGGCAAGCCGTTCATGATCACCGGAAACCCGGCCGCGATCCGCGCCCTGTTCAGCGCGCCGCCGGAGGGCTTCGAGCCGTTTGGCGTCGACATGCTCAGCCTCATCGTGGGGGACTCATCGGTCCTGGTGCTCTCCGGCACCCAGCACACGGCGATGCGCAAGCTGCTCATGCCGCCGTTTCACGGCCAGCGCATGCGCCTGTATGGTCAGCAGCTTCAGGAGCTGACCCGGGAGCGGACGCGCGAGTTCCGGCCGGGCACGCGCCTGGTGGCCCAGGAGCTCATGCATGCGATCTCATTGCAGGCGATAATCCACCTGGTCTTCGGCGTCAGCGCCCCCGAGCAGGTCGCCCGCGTCGAGCGGCTGGTCAGCGATTTCCGCCGCGCCTTCACAAACCCGCTGCTGCTGCTGCCGATCCTGGTCCCCTGGCTGCGCCACGAGCTCGGGGGCTTTGGTCCGTGGGGCCGCCTGCGCCATGCGATCCGCGCCCTCAACGCCCTTTTCGGCGAGGAGCTCGCCCGCCGGCGGCGCGACCCGGCCGAGCGCACCGACATCCTCAGCCTGCTCATGGCGGCGCGCCATGAAGACGGCACGCCGCTCGGCGATTCGCAGATCTACGATCAGCTCCTGACGCTGCTGCTGGCCGGTCATAGCACGACCGGGGACGCGCTCGCGTGGGCGATGTA
>DAOMZC010000368.1:0-6488 GCA_035437965.1 Pseudomonadota bacterium | reverse complement strand
CAAGCTGGAGATCCTCAGCCAGCCGCCCGGCGCCCAGGTGCTGGAGCTGCCGAGCCAGACGCCGCTCGGGCTCACCCCGTGGCGGCTGGAGCGCCCGCGCGACCGTGGCCCGCTCGAGCTCGTCGTGCGGCTGCCCGGCTTCACCGATCAGAAGCTCTTGTTGACCGCGCAGGCCGACGAGACCCGCCGCGTCACCATGAACCCCGAGTCCGCCACGCCTGCAAAGCCCGCGGAGAACCCGAAGAAAAATGCTCCCGTCAAAAAGCCCGGCGGCTCCAGCAAGTCGGTTAAAAACCCGGCCAAGTCCCCGGGCGGTGACTCCATCGATGTCCCGATTGTTCGTTAAAGCGCGGCTCGCCTGGGTGGCGGTGCTGCTGGGCCTTATTGCCGTCCCGCACCTGGCGGCGGCGGGCCAGGACGCCGCGAGCGCCCCGGGGCAGAAGACGGTGCGCGAGCTCATCGAGAGCGCCACCCGCTCCTACCAGGCCGGCGACTACGACAAGGCGGCCTCGGAGTACTTCGCCGCCTACGAGAAAAAGCCCCTCGCCGCCCTGCTCTTCAACGTCGCGCAGTCGCACCGCAAGGCGGGCCGCCCGCAGGAGGCGCTGACCCTGTACGAGCGCTTCATCAAAGAGGACCCCAAGTCGACCCTGGTCCCCGAAGCCGAGGCGCACGCCACCGCGATGCGGGCGCAGATCGAGGCCGCCAAGTCCTCGGCCGAGCGCGAGTCGGCCGAGCGCCTGGCCAAGCAGCGCACCGAAGAGGCCGAGGCGCTGGCCCGCATGCACGAGGCCGAGCGCAAGAAGGCCGAGGCGGCGCTGCTCCTGTCCAGCCGCAAGACCGAGCAGGCCACGCCCGTCTATAAAAAAGCCTGGTTCTGGGTCGTCATCGGCGGCGTCGTCGCGGCCGGCGTCGCCACCACGGTGGCGGTGGTCCTTACGCGGCCCCAGGATCCGCCCAGCGATCTCGGGGTGCGCGTCGTGCAGTTTTAGCGGCGCGGGGGGACCGCGCAGGAAGCGAGCTTAATCTATGAAGCGCTTTGGCACTGCCTTCGCCTTGAGTCTGGCCTTGCTCAGCTGCTCCCGGTCACCGACCCTGCTCGTCACGGTCGAGAACGTGCCGGCGACGGCGCAGTCGCTGCAGGTGATCGCCACCCACGCCGGCCTGGCCGCGATCATGGACGTCGAGCCCTACGAGCTGCCGCAGCCGCCGCCGGCGACCTCGACGCTCCTTTTGCGGCTGCCGGCGAGCTTCTCCGGCGATATCGGGGTCAGCGTCGGCGCCTTCAAGTCGCCCGGCGGCGCCGGCTGCCTGGTCGCCACCGGCAGCACCAGCGAGGCGATGTTTGCCGGCCCCGACGCCACCCTGCGGGTGCCGCTGACTGCCGTCACCGATAGCGCGTGCACCGGCAGCAAGGTCATCATCACCGAAGCCGCGCCCGGCCTCGGCACCGTCCTTGGCGGCGACACCATTACCCTGAGCGGCTGGGGGTTCAAGCCCGGTGCCAAGGTCACCTTCGGCGCCGGCAACACCGCGGCGCGCTCGGTGACCTACAGCTCGGCATCGCAGCTCAAGGTGGTGACGCCGTCCAAGGCGGGCTTCGGGCTCACCCCGGTCAAGGTCACAAACCCCGACAACACCAGCGCCACCCGCAGCGACATCTTCCGCTTCTACAGCGACACCACCAGCTTCTCCGGGCTGCCGTTCTTGCCGGCCGGCGACTACAGCAACGCCAACGGCTTTGTCTTTGCCATCTTCAACTCGGCGTTCCCCATCGGCGCCGCGGTGGCGCAGCCGAGCAAGGACTATGTCCGCATCCTCCTTGCCAACGGCGCCATCAACCCGACCACCATCGACTACACCGCGCTGCCCGCCGGCAGCAAGCCCACCGGTATCACGGCGGCGGATTTCAACAAGGACGGCAACATCGACGTCGCGGTCGGCACCCAGGGCGACAGCATGGTGCGCATCCTGCTAAACGACGGCAAAGGGAACCTGCGGCTCGGCGGCGCCGCCCCCGTGGGCCTGGGACCCGAGGCGATCGTCAGCGGCGATCTGGACGGGGACGGAGCCGCCGATGTCGCCATCGCCAACCGCCCGGACAACAGCATCACGGTGCTGTTAAACGATGGCAACGGAGCGATCAAGAGCCAGTCCACCGTCACCGGCATCACCGATCCGGTGAGCCTGGCGCTCGGGGATCTGAACTTCGATGGGCAGCTCGACCTGGCCGTCGCCAGCTACTCGACCGGCGCGGTGACGGTGCTCATCAACTCGAAGGGGACCTTTGACACCGGGGGGGCCCCCAAGGCCACGCTGCAAGTCGGCAAGATGATCAGCAGCGTCCTCGTCAAAGACGTCAACAGCGACGGCAAGCTCGACCTCGTCGGTGCCCTGCCGGCGGACAATCAGGTCGTCGTCATCGTAAATAATGGCCTACCCAACGTCGCCAAGATCTACCTGCCGACCGAGACGGGCCCGCGGGCGGTGCAGACCGGCGACCTCAACGGCGACGGTTTCCCCGACCTGGTGGTGCCCTGCAATGGGACAAATACAGTCGACGTCTTCCTGAACGTGGACGGCGCCGGCCTCACGCCCACGACCCCCTATAGCCAGGTCCCGGCGCAGTGCGCAGGTCCGGTCCAGGCCGCGCTCTATGACATCGACCGCGACGGGCGGCTCGACATCGGCGTCCTGTGCCAGGTCGGCATCGGTCTGCTCAGTAACCAGACGGGCCTGTAGTCGACCCCTAGTCGTCCCCTGGTCCAATAGACCCGCCAGCCGCCAACCCCGCCAAGAGATCGTCTCCCCAATAAAACTCGCCGCAGACCGGGCCGCCGGGGCCGAGCCGATTGGCGACGCGGAGCGGGCAAGCCTTGTGGGCTTTGCCGTTGTCCGCTGTCAGTGCCCTGCGCTATACCCACCGCCAGCTTGAGTCTCCTCCAACCCGCCGCTGGTCGGCCGTAAGTCGAGTCCGCTGGGAGCCCGCTGTGAGTCCTTCAGTCCGCTGCTTCTGGGCCGTGCGCCCGCCCGAGCCGAACCTCATCCAGGTCGGTCAGCTCGCGCGCGCCCTCAAGCGGCCGGTCGCCGACTGCGGCCTGAAGGTGGGCTGGGTGGCGCCGGCGGCGTATCACCTGACGCTCAAGTTCCTCGGGGAGGTCGCCGAGGGGCGGCTCGGGGAGATGACGGCGCGGGTGGCGGCGCAGGTGACGGAAGTGGCGCGATCGGCGGCGCCGCAGCTGACGCTCGCCGGGCTGGGCGTGTTCCCGGGGGTGCACCGGCCGCAGGTGGTGTTCCTGGGCGTCAGCCCGCCGGCGGCGGAGCTCATGGAGCTGCAGGCGCGCCTTGAGAGCTGCCTGGCCGAGCTCGGGTATCCGCGCGACCCGCGGCCGTTTCACCCCCACCTCACCCTCGGCCGCGTTCGCGCCGCGAGCGCCCCCGGTGCCGGTGCGCAGCCGGCGCTGCCCGAGCTCCTGCAGCGCCACCCCGAGGCCCAGGGTCCGGCGTTTCCGGTCACCGAGCTGATTCTTTACGAGAGCCGCCCGACCCCGCAGGGACCCAGCTACACCCCGCTTATGCGACTGCCGCTTCTTATAAAACCCGAACCCCCCGCGAGCCAGGGCCCGACGCCCGCCGCGTAACCGCTGTCTAGGCAAGTCCAACTTCAACAAGTCTTTTAAGGAGAACCCATGGCCCCCGAGAAGAAAGAAGAGTCCAAGAGCGCCTCCAACACCTCCCAGCTCGCCCGCGGCGAGCGCGCCGCCGCCATCGAGGCCCTCACCGGCACCATCGAGAAGCAGTACGGCAAGGGCGCGATCATGCGCCTGGGCGAGGGGATGGCCCTGCCCGAGGTGACGGTGATCCCCACCGGCTCGCTGGCGCTCGACATCGCGCTCGGCTGCGGCGGCTTCCCGCGCGGCCGGGTGGTCGAGGTCTACGGCCCGGAGTCCTCGGGCAAGACCACCCTGGCGCTGTCGGCCATCGCCGAGGCGCAGCGGCGCGGCGGGGTGTGCGCGTTCGTCGACGCCGAGCACGCCCTGGACGTCTCGTACGCCAAGAAGCTCGGCGTGCGCACCGATGACCTCCTGGTGTCGCAGCCGGACAACGGCGAGCAGGCGCTGGAGATCGCCGACATGCTGGTCCGCTCGGGCGCCATCGACATCGTGGTCGTCGACTCGGTGGCGGCGCTGGTGCCCAAGGCCGAGATCGAGGGCGAGATGGGCGACTCGCACGTCGGTCTGCAGGCGCGCCTGATGTCGCAGGCGCTGCGCAAGCTCACCGGCACCATCAACAAGTCCAACACCCTGGTCGTGTTCATCAACCAGATCCGCATGAAGATCGGCGTCATGTTCGGCAACCCGGAGACCACCACCGGCGGCAACGCGCTCAAGTTCTACGCCAGCCAGCGCCTGGACATCCGCCGCGTCGGGGCGATCAAGCAGGGCGAGAAGACGGTCGGCAACCGCACCAAGGTCAAGGTCGTCAAGAACAAGCTGGCGCCGCCGTTCCGCGAGGTCGAGTTCGACATCACCTACGGCGAGGGCATCTCCCGCGAGGGCGCCGTGATCGACCTCGGCGTCGAGGACAAGGTGATCGAGAAGTCGGGCGCGTGGCTGTCCTACAAGGGCGACCGCATCGGTCAGGGCCGCGAGAACGCCAAGAAATTCTTGAAGGACAACCCCGACATCTACACGAAGATCGAGCAGGAGATCCTCTTGAAGCACAACATCGTCATCCACGGGCCCGGCATCGTCGTGCAGCCGGCCGCGGACGCGGACGGCGGCAAGGCCAAGGGCGAGGCCAAGCCGGCCTCGCCGGTCAAGGTCGTCGCGCCCGTCGAGGACGAGAAGTCGCGCAAGCCAGCGCCGGCGCCGGCGGCGAAGGCCGCCGGGAAGTGAGGCCCGCGGCCTGACGCGGCGAGCGCAGGGTCACCTGCGCCCCGGGACAGGTCGAGTGGCGCAGGGGGTTCGGGCGGGTTCCGGACGGGCTGCGCTTTGGGACAGGTGAGCGCAGGGTTCGGACGGGTTCCGGGCCTGCGCTTTGGGACAGGTGAGCGCAGGAGGTTCGGACGGGTTCCGAGCCGGGCCTGCACTTTGGGACAGGTCGGTGAGCGCAGGGGGTTCGGACGGGTTCCGGACCGGGCCTGCGCTTGGGACAGGTGGGCACAGGGTCGTCCGGACGGGTTCCGGGCGGCCCTGTGCTCCGGGAACCTGGAATTTGCTCAGGCCGGGAGCTGGTCGGCGGGGACCCAGCTGCCGTGGAAGCCGAGGGGGCTGTGGTGGGGCATGCGGAGGCGGCAGACGGTGCGCAGGTCGCTCGCGTCGAGGACCAGCAGCTCGCCGGTGTGGCGCATGGCGTCGTAGCACATGGAGAGCAGCCAGCCGTCGTCCTCGGCGGCGCTGCCGGGGCGGGGCACGAAGATCGGCTCGCCGGTGAGGTTCGGGGCGAAGTCGCGGGAGATCGCGCTGCGGGTCTCGGCGTCGACCTTGAGCAGGCCGGTGGCGAACGGCTCGGGGCGGTCGAGCGGGCCGAGCGACCAGGTGTAGCGGTGCGGGCGGGTCCAGTAGGCCGGGTTGATGGTCGGCAGCTCGCCGCTGTGCTCGGTCAGCGGGCGCTCCTCGACCGTGTCGGTCCGCGTGTCGAGGATGTAGCGGGTCAGCGGCGACTGCGGGTGGCCCTCGTCGCGGCTGCGCGGGCGCATGGCGACCGGCACGACCGGCAGCCGGTCCATGCGCTGGGCGTCGATGATGACGTGCGGGCCGTCCTCGAAGGCGTTGGCGAAGTGGAACACGAAGCAGGGGCGCGCTGTGAAGCTGCGCGCCTGGGTCCCGCGGCGCGGCAACAGGAGGATCGTCGTCGGCCCCGGCGCGGCCCGCAGCGTCTCGACCGGGCTCGCCAGGCCGAGCAGCGTGCGCGTCATGTCGAAGGCGACCGGCGTCAGGAAGAAGATGCGAAAGCGCGGGGTCAGCGTGAAGTCGTGCAGGAAGCTCTTGGCCGGCAGGGTCATACGCTCGCGCTGGACGCACACGCCGCGGGCGTCGAGGCGGTAGAGCATCAGGCCCGGCTTGAGGCCGGAGACGGTGCCGAAGTTGAACAGCTCGCCGGTCTCCGGGTCGAGGCGCGGGTGGGCGGAGTAGGGCAGCTCCGGGGCGATGAGGCGGTCGATCGCCGAACGGTCGTTGCGCAGGGCGCCGCCGAGGTCGTCGCGGACGATGGTGTCGAGGGTGTGCGGGTCGATGCGGTGGGGGACGCCGCCCTCCCACAGCGCGTGCAGCCGCCCGGCGTGCATGACGATCGAGGTGTTGGCGGCATTTTTGAAGCGCATGCGCAGCAGGTTCTTGTGGAAGCCGCCGGGGATGTTGGTGCCGAAGTTTCTAAACAGGATCTTGCGGGCGGCCTCCTCCTCGAGGAACTCCCGCGTCCGCACGTAGCGGTTGCGGTAGACCACGCCGCGGTCGGTGAAGGCGAAGCGGTTGAGGTGGCCGTCG
>DAOMZC010000367.1:0-6503 GCA_035437965.1 Pseudomonadota bacterium | reverse complement strand
GACGCTCGGCTCGCGCGCCTTGGGAACGCTGATGGCATCGAGCTCGGCGACCTTCTGGGCCAGCAGCGCCCCGCCCTGGCGAATTACTTGCGACAGCGGACCGCGCAGCTGCAGCGTCGCTTCCTTGGCGGCTGGCGCCGACCCCGGTGCCGCCGCCGCGCCGAGCGGGCGTGCCGTCACGCTGAGCAGGTACCCGTCCCCGCGTGCTGCCAGGCTGCCGTACACCGCCCGCTCCGCGCCGAGCCGACGGGCTGTCTGCAGCGTGATCTCGGTGTGGCCGAGCTGACCCTTTACATGCTCGTGCTCTACCAGGCGCAGGATCTGCTTGACGTGAATCTCGTTGTAACGCCCGGTCGCCTCCAGGAGCTCCGCCGCGTACGCCTGCATCAGCAGGGCGGGAGACTCTGCGCCGCTCCCCGTCGGCGGAAAGACAGCGACGACGAGGCGCTTGGCCGCGGGTGCAGCCGCCGCTCCTCCCGGCACCAAGAGGGCGACGAGGCCCAGGGCAACACTGCGGAGTCTCCGCGCGATCAAGCTGGCCATGCGCTCTGTCCTTCCTTGGGGGAGCGTCAAGTCGGTAAAAGGACTCTCGATCAGTTACCGGCAGTCTACCGGAACTGCCGGGCCCACATCAACCCGCTTGGCCGCGCCCCCGCTTCAGCGCCGCCGGGCGGCATCCAGCGAGGCCGCCCCGCCGCCGCGCGCCGCGACGAACAGGAACAGGAAGCAATAGAGCACCGCCATCTCGCCGTGGTTGAGCGCCGGCAGCCACATCGCCCCGGCGACCGCGAACTTCCAGTGGAACTGGATGTACGCCACCGCCATCGTTCCCGAGGCGAGAAAGGCCGCGCACCGCGTCAGCAGCCCGAGCGCGATGAGCAGGCCGCAGACAAGCTCGATGAGTCCGCCGAACCACAGCTGCGAGCCGACGGGCGGCGTCCGCTCGGCGTGCCAGCCGAGGATCTTCTGCGCGCCGTGGAAGGCGAACATGGCGCCGCTGACGATGCGCAGGGCGGCGTAGGCCAGCGGCTCGACGCGCGCCGCCAGCGCCGTGATTTTGTTATTTCGCATGGGCCGGCATTGTGTCAAACGGCGCCCAAGAAGCGAGCATTTTGTTCGGACGGCAGGGCTCGGCAGCGACCGACAGCGCCGGGCAGAGACAAGCCCGGGCCTCGCGCACTTACGTTGGTGCGCAGGAAATCACTCAGCCGGGACGGCCCGATCGAGTAAGGTTTGGATAACCCCATGCCGCAGATTGGCCGCCTTGACGAGACCGCGGGCACCCTGCCCCTTGTGCTGACCCCGACCGCCGACCACGAGCGCAGCGCCGACGCGGTCGTCGCCTACCTGCGCGATCCGCAGTCGCAGATCCCCGACCGCCTGGCCGCGCACGGCGCGATCCTCCTGCGCGGCTTCGACCTCGCCGATCCGGCCGCCTTCGAGCGCGTCGCCCGCGCCATCGATGGCGAGCTGAAAAACAACTACCTCGGCACCTCGCCGCGCGACGCCCTGACCCCGTACGTCTTCTCGGCGAGCGAGCTGCCCGGCTACTACCCCATCGCCCAGCACTGCGAGATGAGCTTCCTCAAGAAGCCCCCGCGCCGGCTGTTCTTCTGCTGCCTGCGCCCCAACGACGGCCCCGGCGGCGAGACGCCGCTGTGCGACTTCCGCAAGGTGGCGCGCGACCTTGCCCCGGCGGTGCTCGACCGGTTCGAGCGCCGCGGCGTGCGCATCATCCGCAACTACTGCGGCCCGAGCGGCGGCTCGCGCTGGGACCTGTGGAAGCTCAAGCGCTGGGACGAGATGTTCCAGACCACCGACCGCGCCACCGTCGCCGCCATCTGCCGCGAGAACGACTTCGCGGCCACCTTCTATGGCCGCGATCGCCTGCGCCTCATCCACTCGCAGCCGGCCGTCATCGCCCACCCGACGAGCGGGGAGAAGGTCTGGTTCAATCACTCCCAGGTCTTCCACCTCTCCATGGCCAGCGGCGAGTATCAGCGCATCGCGGCGCGCCAGGGTCCGGCGCTCAAGTACCACTCCCTCGCCGCCTTCGCCGCCACCCTGGCCGCCATCAAGTCGCGCACCGCACCGCGCGAGGATCAAGCGCTGCACTGCACCTTCGGCGACGGCAGCGAGATCCCGGACAGCGACATGGAAGCGGTCCGCGAGGCCATCTGGAAGAACCTGGTCGCCTTCAAGTGGCGCACTGGTGACGTCGTGGCGATCGACAACTTCGCCGTCTCGCACGGCCGCATGCCCTATAAGGGTCCGCGGCGCATCGCCGTCTGCTGGGCTTAGTCGGTCAAGAGGCGCAGCGGATTCACGAATCCTGAATCCGCCGCGCGGAAATTCCTAACCGATCTCGGGTTGCAAGCAGTTGGCCAGGTCAAAAAGGAGGAACACCAGCGCCTTTTCCTGAGCCGAGAAGTAGTTGGTCACGCAGCCGCTTGGGAACGGCTTGCCGGGAGCCGACAGATCGAGCTTGGGGTCGGGGCGGTTGGCGTCGTTGCCGCTGACGTGCATATCGGTAAAGACCATGCGCCCGCACTGATTTTTTGCCGGCGCGCCGATCGGCGCGAAGAACGAAAAGTACTGCTCGACGAACTTCGTCTGCATCGGCGGGGTGTAGGTGACGTAGCGCTGGGCGAGCGCCGTGTTCAGCGAGTTCGCCGCGACCGTGCTGCGGCCGTTGAAGACGGTAAAGCGGCCGCGCCCCGGCGGCGACGGAGAGGCACCGGTGCCGACCATCCAGTCGGCCAGCGCGTTGCCCTGCTCGAACACCTCGCCGCTCGGGGTGAGCAGGTTGATGTCGACCACGGTGTTACTGTACTGCAGGTTGCCTTCGAAGCGGGCGATGCTCTGCATGGTCTGGCGGCCCTGTGCCATCCAGACGTTCTGCCAGTGCGAGGCGAAGACGCGGCCGCCGAGGTTTATGTAGTCCTCCATCGCGTCGCGCGCCGCCCTGCTCTTCTCTTCGACGAACGGCAGCCCCTCGCAAGGGAGGACGATGATGTCGTACTTCTTGAGGTTCTCAAGACTAGACCACCAGCCGTCGGCCAGGCCCGGCGAGTCGGACGCCACGGTGAAGTTCGCGCCGCCGTTGAAGCCGGCCTGATAGGAGGCCGTCCCGCCGTGGCCGGTGAACAGGTTGACGCGCCCGGGGTCGCTCTCTTTGGTGAACTCGCTGTCCTCGATTCCGAGCTTGCGGAACAGACACTCGATGGCATCAAACCCGCCGGTGACCAGGGCTATCTTGGGAATGTCGCCTTCGCTGCGGCTGCGCGGCAGCCGGGTGAGCGCCGGGTCCAGCTTGTTCCCGGTACACGCCTGCACCGACGGGATGGTGATCTGACGCCGCCACTTTCCCAGGCGGATGACCAGCGGGATGTCAGCCCCGGCGGGGATGCCGGTCAGGGTGAAGCGGCCGTTCACATCGGTGGTCGTCATGACGATCGGATCGCCGGAGTACAGGTTGTCACAGCGGTCGCATGAAGCGCCGGTCACGATCGGACCGACCGGGGCGTTGGGAATGTACACCGTGGCGTTATACAGCGGCAGGGTGCCGGCGGGGATGGTCACCACCCCGGTGAGCGAAGTGGTGCCGTCGCCCGTCGGGGCGCAGCTGGGAATGCGGCACTTCAGGTTGACGCAGCCCGGGCCGCCGCCGTCGTCCCCTGGGGTTCCCAGTTCCCGCAGGTCCGGCTGCTCCTCGCCCATCGGAATGCCGTGGATGGCGGCGTTGCACGCCGGGCCGGACAGCAGCCCCAGCCCGAGCAGAGCCAGCGCGGTGGTAGGCGAAGGGTTCGATCGCGACATCGTCGTCCTCTTTCCGGGAGCAACGGGTGCAGGGGTACGGCGCAGACCTTGAGCCGCCTACATCTATCACAAAACCCTTGAGCTACCAATAAATCCCTTTACGGGTGATCGGACCATTTCTGGCCCCTGGTCAGCCGTGACCAAACCGTGACCAACTTGTGTTCCTGCTGCGACAGTTAGTGGTGTTCACTAGTCGGGTGCTGAGCGCCGCCCTTCCCGCAGCGACGCTGGAGCTCTCCAGCGAACTTCATGCCCTGCTCCGCAAGATCGATCCCGCGTCCTTTCGCGACGAGATCGAGGCTGAAGCGCGAGCCCAGCTGGCCAGCATCATGGCCCGCGTCCACTCGCTGTGCGAGTCGCCGGCGCCCGAGGCCCCGGGCAGCGGCGCCGAGGTGCTGCGGCAGATGCTGGCGCAGCTGCGGGCGGCGATCGAGCGCGCCCAGCGGGTAGAAATAGCGCCGCCGCGGGCCTACTGGGCGGCGTTTCAGCGCGAGGTCCACCCGGCGTACGAGGCGCTCGCCTCGATGCTGCGCAGCGCCGCCCTGCCGGCGCCGAGCCTGCGCCCGACCAACTACGCGCGCAACCTGTTCCACGTCGGCTCGGCTCTGTTGGCGCTGCTGGTGATCGTGCTGGCGCCCAGCCAGGGCTACATCATCGCCGCCGCCGCCCTGTTCTTCACGCCGGTCTGGACCCTGGAGACCATCCGCCGCTTCAGCCCCCGCATCAACGAGCGCCTCATGGCGTTCTTCAGCCCCGTGGCCCACGCGCACGAGCGCTACCGGGTGAACTCATCGACCTGGTATGCGACGGCCTTGATGCTGCTGGCGGTCTTTACCCGGCCGCAGGTGGCGGCGATCGCCGTGGCGGTGCTGGGGATCGGCGATCCGGTCGCCGCCCTGGTGGGCCGGCGCTTCGGACGTACCCGGCTGCGCGCCGGCCGCTCGCTGGAGGGCACGCTGGGCTTCGTCGTCGCTGGCTCGCTGACCGCTTTTGCCGTCGCGAGCGCTCTGCTGCCGGACCCGCTCGGGGTCCGCATGATCGCCGCGCTGGTGGCGGGCGTCGCCGGCGCGGTGGCCGAGGTCTTCTCGACCCACCTGGACGACAACCTGACGATCCCGCTCGCCGTCGGGGCGAGCGTCAGCGGCGCCCTCGCCCTGCTCGCCGGCTGAGCCGCCGACGCGGCCCGGCGGCTGTTCCCCGGACCGATCCCCTATCCGATAACTATCGGGTCGATACAGACCCCGACTTCCAGGATCAGATAGAGCAGCGCCAGCGCCTGCGGCTCCAGGGGCCCGTTGGTCTCATTGGTAGGCTGCGTATGATACGTCGAGTAAAGGACGCGCCCGCAGCCGTGCTGCAAGCTGGTGGTCACCGGCGCCCCTTGCGCCTGGACCCAGACCTTGGGCGTGACGGTCACCGGCTTCCCATCGGGGTCGGTGCTCATCACCGCCTTGACGCCGGTGAGCGCAGTCCACGCATCTTTCACGCTCATCAGAGACTGCGCCTGCGCCGCCAGCCAGTCCGTGAGGCCGGGGTCGGCACCCGAGACGAACTGCTCGCCGCCGCCCGCCGCGCAGGCGCTGCCCACCGTCGTCGTCTCGCCCCGCCACGCGATGGCGCCCGGGAAGACCTGCCGCACGTACTCGTAGGACCAGTCGGAGGCGTACAGCCGGCCGCCCTTCTGCACGAACTCATTCAGCGTCGTCTTCACCTTCGGGCTGGATGCGTACACGCCGCTGCACCGGGGCGCGCTGGAGTCATCCCCCATATAAGGAGTACCCGAGCAAGGAATGAACACGATGTGGTACTTGCTGATCTCTTTGGGATCGGTAAGGAGGGTAATCGGCGCCGGGTAAGGCGTTACCTCTCCAGGCAAGTGGGCACCGTAGATGGCGAACGAGGGAGCGTCCTTGGACAGGACCTGGGCCTTGCCCAGGAAATCCTTGGTAATGGTGGCCTTGAGCCCCATCCGGGCCAGCACCAGCTCGATCGGATCCCAGGCCCCAAGCAGGACCGCGATCTTGGGCACGTCGTCGCCAGCGGCCTTGTCGGTGATCGCCGGCAGGGTCGTCATCGCCGCCGGAACCGGCTGCGTACCGCCGGCCAGGGAGATGCTGCGGACCCGACGGAACGCGCCTTTTTGGACCACCAGGTAGGCGCTGCCGCGGCCCGCCTCCAGCTCGAAGGTGCCGTCGGCCCGGGTGGTCGTAAAGGCGGTCCCATCGGGCAGGTGCACACACTTGTCGCAGTACACGCCGTCGGGAATCGCCGCCGGCGGCGCGCCTGCCAGGTAGACCAGCGCGCCGGCGATCGGAATCGTCCCTTCGGGCGCCACGACTTTGCCGGTCAGACGGGTGCCGGGAAGCTGCGGTCCCGGCTCGGCCTTGGGACCCGGTGGCATGGTCTGACCAGGAGTCTCGGAGGGATCGAGCCCATCCCCGCGACCGGCGGTGCAGCCCACGAGCAGCAGGCCGGACAGGAGTACAGACAAGCGTTTAGTCAGGCGATTGGTCAGACAAGACGGGGCGGAAACAGGCAGCTTGCGACGCATCGCGCGAACATACTGCACACAAGCTCTCCCCAGAAGGAATTTGCACCGGTCCGGCCTATTTCGCTGCGCCTCCGCGCGCTGCCGGTCTGCCGGTCTGCCGGTCTGCCGGTCTGCCGGTCTGCCGGTCTGCCGG
>DAOMZC010000366.1:0-6510 GCA_035437965.1 Pseudomonadota bacterium | reverse complement strand
AGCCGGCGGCGGTCGATCTGATCGGCAGCCACGGCCAGACGGTGTGGCACCAGCCGCCCTCGGCCTGCCGCCCGGACGAGGTCCCCTCGACCCTGCAGCTCGGTGAGCCGGCGGTGATCGCGGCGCGCACCGGCGTCCTTACGGTCGGTGATTTCCGCGTCGCCGAGCTCGCCCTGCACGGTGAGGGGGCGCCGCTTGTGCCCTACTGCGACTTCTTATTGTTCCGCGAGCCGGGCGTGCGGCGGGCGCTGCAGAACATCGGCGGCATCGCCAACGTCGCGGTGCTCGGCGACCGCCCCGAGGACGTGCTCGCCTTCGACAACGGCCCGGGCAACATGATCATGGACGCCCTCGCCCCGGTCGCCTCCGGCGGCACGCTCGCTTGCGACCGTGATGGGCAGCTCTCGGCGCGCGGTCGCGTGCAGCCGGACATCCTGGCCGAGCTCCTCGACGATGACTACCTGCGCCGCCCGCCGCCCAAGTCGACCGGCCGCGAGCGCTACGGGCAGCAGGTGGCGCAGTCGCTGCTCGCTCGCTTCGCCGACCGCCCGCCCTGCGATCTGGTGCGCACCGCCGTCGCCTTCACCGCCCACGCCATCGCCGACAGCTTGCGCCCGCTCGCCATCGCCGAGCTGTGGGTGAGCGGCGGTGGCGGCCACAACCCCACCCTGATGGCCGACCTGCAGCGGCTCCTCGGGCCGATCCCGGTCGGCCAGCTGACCGCGCTCGGCCGGCGGCTGGGGCTTGACATCAACGTCGACAATAAGGAAGCGGTGGCGTTCGCCATCCTGGCGGTCCAGGCGCTGCACGGTGAGCCGGCCAACCTGCCGCAGGTCACCGGCGCGCGCGCCAGCGCCGTCCTTGGCAAGCTGTGCCTGCCACCCCCGGGCGGCCCTGACCGGGCCGGGGGCAAATAAGCGCCGCCCGGCGCCCTGACGCTAGCCGCGGCGGGGCTGTGTGATATAAAGCCCGGCCATGCAAGACAACTCTGCCGCTTCGGCGGCTTCCCCGTCGGCAGCCGCCGCGCCCGCGCCCGCGCCCGCCTGGACCGTGGCCCGGATCCGCGCCATCCACGACCTGCCGCTCCCCGAGCTGCTCTACCGCGCCCAGACCGTCCACCGCCAGCACCACCGGCCCGAGCAGGTCCAGCTGTGCACCCTGCTGTCGGTCAAGACCGGCGGCTGCGCCGAAGACTGCTCCTACTGCCCGCAGTCCTCGGCCCACGACGCCATGGACGCCGAGCGCTTCCTGCAGGTCGACGAGGTGCTGCAGAGCGCGCGCGCCGCCAAGCAGGCCGGGGCGACCCGCTTCTGCATGGGCGCCGCCTGGCGCGAGATCAAGGACGGCCCCGCCTTCGACCGCGTCCTGCAGATGGTCGGCGGCGTGCGCGAGCTGGGCATGGAGGCCTGCGTCACCCTCGGCATGCTCAACGAGGAGCAGGCGCAGCGGCTGGCCACCGCCGGCCTCACCGCCTATAACCACAACCTCGACACCTCCAAGTCCTTCTACGGCAACATCATCACCACCCGCACCTACGAGGACCGCCTGGCGACGCTGCAGCGGGTGCGGCAGGCCGGGATCTCGGTGTGCAGCGGTGGCATCATCGGCATGGGCGAGTCGGTGGACGACCGCTGCGCGATGCTCCTGACGCTGGCCAGCCTCGACCCGCAGCCCGAGAGCGTGCCGATAAACGCCCTGGTGCCGGTGGCCGGGACGCCGCTTGCCGACCGCCCGCCGGTGGACCCGCTGGCCCTTTTGCGGATGATCGCGACGGCGCGCATCCTCCTGCCGCGCAGCCGGGTCCGCCTGTCGGCCGGGCGGCTGCAGCTGTCGCGCGAGGCCCAGGTCATGTGCTTTACCGCCGGGGCGAACTCGATCTTCTACGGCGACAAGCTGCTTACCACCGGGAACCCGGACACCGCGGCCGATCTCGAGCTGCTGCGCGCCGCCGGCCTGACGGTGGAAGCCGCCCCCGGCCCCAGCTAGCCGTCCCGGGCCAGCCGAGCAGCGCGAGCGACGGCCGCCGCTCAGCTGCGGCTAGTCGATCTTCTTGGCGTAGCGGTCGAGCAGCGCCTGGAAGTCCTGCGCCGGGATGTCCTGGCGGGTGACGTCCTGCTGCTGGCCGAGCAGCTCCGTGATGTCGCGCAGGTCTTCGTCGCTCAGGTCGCCGCGGCCGCCGTCCTTGGCGCCGCCCGCGAAGCTCGCCTCAAATGGCACCGGCGATACCGGCGCCCGCCCGGCCAGTGGGCTGGTCCGCGGGCTGCCCGGCGGGCTGGTCAAAGGACTGCTGCTCGGCTGCTTGGGTCTCGGCGTCTTGGGATCCGGGGGGTCCTGCGCCATGTGTGCGCTCCGCTGCTCAATAAAACCGCTTGCGACCGCTTGACCGCTGGCTCGACGGGCGCAGCCTCGGCACGGCGCGGCCTCGACAAGCGCATCGACAGCCAGGAAGGGTCCCTCTATACTCGCACGAAATATGCGGGTCCCCCTCCTTGATCTTTGTGCCCAATATCAAAAACTGAAGACGCCCATCGACGCCGCGGTGGCGCGCGTCCTGCAAAGCGGCCGCTATGTCATGGGACCCGAGCTGCAGTCTTTCGAGCAGGAGCTCGCCGCCTACGTCGGCACCGCGCACGCGGTCGCCGTGGCCTCGGGCACCGACGCGCTCCTGTCGGCGGCGATGGCGCTGGAGGTCGGCCTTGGCACCGGCGGCAAGGGCCTGGACCTGCAGGCCGCCGACGCCGAGGTCGTGACCTCGGCCTACAGCTTCTTCGCCACCCCCGAGACCGCGGTGCGCCTGGGCGCGCGGCCGGTGTTCGCCGACCTCGCCGAGGACAGCTTCAACGCCGACGTCGACGAGCTCTTGAACAAGTGCAGCAGCAAGACCCGCGCCATCCTGCCGGTGCACACCTTCGGGCGACGCCTGGACACCGCGCGCCTTGCCGCCACCGGCATCCCGGTCATCGAGGACGCGGCGCAGACGCTGGTGCCCGGCATCGGCAGCGGCACCGCCTGCGCCACCCTGAGCTTCTTCCCGACCAAGAACCTCGGCGCGGTGGGCGACGCCGGCGCGGTGGTCACCAATGACTCCGCGCTTTACGAGAAGCTGCAGACGCTGCGCCAGCACGGCAGCAAGCCCAAGTACGTGCACCACCTGTGGGGCGGCAACTTCCGCATGGACCCCATCCAGGCAGCCATCCTGCGCGTCAAGCTGCCGCACCTGGACGCCTGGCAGGCCGAGCGCCGCCGCAACGCCGCGCGCTACCGCGACGAGCTCGCCGGCCTGCCGCTGCGCCTGCCCGAGGATCACCCCGAGCACGTCTACCACCACTTCGTCGTCCGTGCCCCGCGCCGCGACGCCCTCAAGGCGTTCCTCGCCGCGCGCGAGATCGAGACCGAGGTCTACTACCCGCTGGCCCTGCACCTGCAGCCCTGCTTCGCGCAGTTTGGCTACAAGGTCGGGGACTGCCCGCGCGCCGAGGCGGCCTCCAAGGAGGCCCTCGCCCTGCCCGTCCACGCCGAGCTCACCGCCGAGCAGCTGGATTTCGTCGCCGAGTCGATCCGCGCCTTTTATAAATAGACCGCGACAACCACATAGTTCCCCTGTTGCAGCCTCTGAAAAAAAGCCCTTAGACCCCCTATTTCATCGCCATGACTACCTCAGCTCCGTCCGGCTCCGCCGCCAAGTCCACCCCTGCCCCGGTCAAGGTCGCCGTCGTCGGCGCCGGCTACTGGGGCGTAAACCACGTGCGCAGCTTCGCTCGGCTGCCCGGCTGCGAGCTCGTGCTCGTCTGCGACCCCGACCCCAAGAACCGGGCGCGGGCCGCCGGCCTGTGCCCCACGGCGCGCTTCTGCGACACCTACGACGAGGTCCTCGGCGACTCGAGCATCGACGCGGTGGTGCTGGCGACCCCGGCGGTGCTGCACGCCAGCCAGGCGCTCGCCGCGCTGGCGGCCGGCAAGCACGTGCTGGTCGAAAAGCCCATGGCGCTGACCACCGCCGACGCCGAGCTCCTTGTCGAGCGCGCCGAGTCGGCGGGGCGGACGTTCATGGTCGGGCACCTCATGCTCTATCACGCGGCGGTGCTGCGCCTGCGCGAGATGATCCAGGCGGGCGACATCGGCGAGGTCTACTACCTGTACGCCCTGCGGGTGAACCTCGGCCGGCTGCGCCAGGACGAGAACGCGATGTGGAGCCTGGGGCCGCACGACATCTCGATCATCCTGTACCTGCTAAACCAGGTGCCGGTGACGGTGGCGGCGCGCGGGCAGAGCTACCTGCAGCCGGGGGTGGAGGACGTGGTGTTCCTGAACCTGGCGTTCGCCGACGGCAAGATGGCGCAGATCCAGCTGTCGTGGCTCGACCCGCGCAAGGAGCGCCGGCTCACCGTGGTCGGCGAGCGCCGGATGGTCGAGCTCGACGACGCGCACCCGACCGAGAAGCTGCGCATCTACGACAAGGGCTTCGAGCGCCCGCCCGAGTTCACCCAGTTCGGCGAGTTCCTCACCGTCCGCCAGGGCGACATCCACATCCCGCACCTGGACCTGCCCGAGCCGCTGCAGGTCGAGTGCCGCCACTTCATCAGCTGCATCCGCACCGGCCAGACGCCGCGCAGCGGGGCCCGCGAGGGACTGCAGGTGATCCGGGTGCTGGCGGCGGCGCAGCGCTCGCTGGAGAAGCAGGGGACGCCGGTTCCCGTCGAGTAGCTAGGCGTAGCCCCAGCGGCGTCTGAGGGTCCAGTTGAGGCTGAAGCAGACGACGCCGAGCAGGAGCACGGCCCAGTTGTTCCACAGCTCGATGTCGCGGTGCTGGTTGACGTGCACGATGTGCGGTGGCTGGAAGTTGAGGCCGGAGAGGCCGTCGCGGTCGGCGTAGCTGCGGGCGACCCCGGAGGTGGCGCGGCTCAGCTGCTGCAGCAGGCGGTCGTCGGCCTCGGGGTTCTCCAGCTCGCGGGCGGCGCCGCGCACGACGAAGACCTCGGTGTCGTCGGCGGGGCGGCCGCCGAGGAGCGCCCGCGCGGTGACCCGGTAGCCGCCGGGGGGTAGCGGCGGCCACTCGGTGCTGGCGGCGCCGTCCTCGTCGGTGCGCACGGTACGCGGGGGGGCCGGCGGGGTCGGGCCGGCGGGGGCCAGCTCGGGGCTGCCGACGCGGGCGATGGACAGCGTCACCTCGGCGCGCTGGGCCGGCTGATAGTCGGGGCCGAACGCCCGCACCTCGACGCGCACCTGCTGGTCGCGGCGGTACTCGGTGTCGCTGGTCTCGATGCGTAAAAGGCGCAGCGAGGGGTCGCGGATGAGCCAGCGGATGGCCTGCTCGTAGAAGCGCTGGTAGCCGCTGCCGCGGGCGTCGCCTTCTTCGCCCGAGCCTGCGAGCGGGGCGCCGGGGCCGGGGGCCGGGCTCGGGGCAAGGCCGCTGGCCTGCGCGCGCTGGGTGACCGCGCCGAAGCCCCACCGCCAGCTCGAGTCGGCCTGCAGGGCGAGCGTGCGGCCCTTGCCGAACTCGGCCACCGTCAGCACCGGCATCGGGTTGCCGTCGGCGTCCTTGTGCTTGGGGTGGGCCAGGAGCACGGTGGCCTGCGGGCGGGCGCGGGCGACGAGGTTCAGGCCCTCAAGGGGCGGCAGGGCGTCCCAGCGGGCGCCGTTCTCCTTGACGTCCAGGCGCAGGGCGGTGACCACGTGGCTCTTGCCGGCGGGGGTGAGGCGGGGGTGGAACGGCTCGGGATCGACGAGCTGCGGGCCGCCGGGGGCGGGCAGGCCGCCGCCATCGTCGGGGTTTAGCACCACGGGCAGGATCTGGGCGAGCTCGGAGCCGTAGTAGCCGCCCGAGCTGAACGACAGGTCGCCGCCGATCATCGCCACCGCGCCGCCGTCGTTGACGAACGGCACGATCGCCGGCTGCAGGTACTGGCCGCAGTAGGCGGTGTAGTTGAAGTTGTGCAGGATGATTAGATCGAAGCTGCGCAGCTGCTCCTGGAACAGCTCCTCGCAGGGGAACGGGATCAGCGAGGTCTCCTCCGACTGCAGGGGCTCCAGATCGCTCGGCGAGCGGAGGATGAAGAAGGCGACGAGGTCGATGTTGGGATCGTGCTTGAGCAGCCCGCGCAGAAAGCGCGCGTCCCAGGTCGGGCGGCCGGCGACGTGCACGACGCGGATCTTGTCGCGCACGACCTTGAGGATGAAGGTGCGGTGGTTGTTCTCGGCAATCGCCTCGCCGGGGAGGACGGGGGTGCTGATCTCGTAGAGGTACTTGCCGACGCGCTCGGGGGTAAACGGGAAGACGACGCGGTAGTCGCTCTGGCCGGGGCGCAGGTCGACGTCGACGGTGAGCACCGGGATGCCGTCGCGGCGCAGGGTCACCGGCAGGCTGCGGCCCTGCCAGCCGGCGGCCTCGGCGTTCAAGACCTGCAGGCGGGCCTCGACCTCGACGGCGGTGCGGGCGAAGGCGAACTGATCGGCGAGGACGCGGGCGATGGCGACGTCGCGCAGGCCGGGGCGGCCGACCGCGACGGTGTG
>DAOMZC010000365.1:0-6520 GCA_035437965.1 Pseudomonadota bacterium | reverse complement strand
AGCTCGCGCACGCGCACCGCGACCTCGCCCTGCAGCGTGAACTTGAAGGCGTTGGAGAGCAGGTTGGGGACGATGCGCTCCCACAGCTCGCGATCGACAAAGGGCAGATCGGAGAGCGGCGGGCAGTCCAGCAGCAGCCGGACGCCGGCGCTGTCGAAGGCGGACTGGAACATCCCCGCCAGCTCCGCGGTGAACGTCGAGACATCGAGCGGCGCGAAGGCCCCGCGCAGGCGCCCCGCCTCGATGCGCGAGAAGTCGAGCAGCCCGTTGACCAGCTTGTGCAGGCGCAGGCGGGTGATCTTGCGCTGCTCCTCGGCGGCGATCTTCAGCTCGACCTCGGGCGGGTTGCGCAAGCGGCTCTGCAGGAGGGCCAGCATCTCGGGGGCCGACTTGCCGGTGGCGCAGACGATGTAGATGTGGCCAAAGCGCGCCTCGTAGTCGCGGTTGCCCTGTGCCAGCGCCGCCTGCACCTCGTCGCCGGCGCTGTGCACACCGGCCTGCTCGTCGTGCGACCAGCGCGCCGACTGCGCCGAGCCGGCGTGACTGTCCCCGGCGGGCCGGTTCTGGCCGATGCGCGGGTGGGCGGCGAACGCCTCCTGGTAGTCCTTGGGCCCGAGGCCCGCCCACACCTCCTCGGCCGCCTGCAGCAGCGCCGAGAGGTTGGGCAGCGGCCGCCGCGCCATCATCCCCTGCACCCACGCCGTCGAGCCGCAGCAGGCGCGCAGCGTCGCCGCCGCCTCATCGGCGGTCAGCCAGTTGAGGCGCTGGGTGATGAGCGAGGCCCGGCCAGCGTCGGTGACCCGCCCGTAAAGGCGCAGCCGGCTGACCCCGCCGTCGGGGAAGATGCAGAAGCGGACGTGCGTCGCCGGCAGCCGGGCGGCGCCGTCGACCTCGAAGACGTGCCGGGTGTGGGCGAGCAGCCGGGTGCGCGGCAGGATCTCGCTGTAGGCGCCCTCGCGGGTCAGCGACTCCAGCCGCGCGTCGTCCGAGGCGTCGCTGACCGCGAGCGAGCAGCTCTCCGGCGCGTTGCCCTTGAAGTGGGTGGTGTCGACCTCGATGCGCTCGATGATGCCCTGCGCCATCAGGCGCACGATGACCCAGTCGGGACCGGGCCGCCGGCTGCGCCGGGTCTCCCAGCCGTCGCCCATGTTGATGCCGCGGCCGGGCTGGATGAGGTTGTGGCGGGCGCCGAAGAACATGTCGCTGCTGGCCAGCACGCGGCCGCCGTTTTCGACCGCGCACAGATCGACCTCGGGGGCGGCGACGCGGCGCGGCTCGGGGGCGACCTCGCCGTAGACGCGCAGGCGGGCGACGCCGCCGTCGGGGTAGATGTGCAGGCGGAGGTGGGTGAAGCGCTGCTCGACCTCGATCGGCAAGAGGTTGTGGGTGTCGCCGCGCAGCAGCGTGCGCGGCAGGATCTCCACCCACTTGGTCTCCGGCCCCAGGAGCTGCTCGGCGTCCGGGTGCCCCGCCACGGCGCACGCCTGCAGCGAGCACGCCTCGGGGAAGTTGCCGCGGAAGAAGCTGGTGTCGACGTTGACGCCGCGGATGACCCCCGGCAGCCCGAGGCGCACGATGCACGAGTCATGCCCCGGGGTGCGGCGCCGGCGCGTCTCCCAGCCGTCCATCCACTTGCCGCGGTCGGTGTACTTGCCCTCGATGAAGATCGGCTTTTCGGGCTTTAGCAGGTTGTCCTTCTCGGCGAAGAATTCATCGTTGGCGTAGATCACGGCGCCGCCCAGCCGATCGCTCGCCAGATCGACGAGCTCGACAAACGGCGGCCCGACGGGCCCGGGTTCGACAGACATCAGCTCCCTCGCTTGACCAGGCGGCCGTGCGCCGCCGGGCTGTGCTCGCCGCGGTGGTAGACGCGCTGACCGCGGACGAATGTGGTGACGACGACCCCGCGCAGGTTCTGCCGCGCGTAGGGGGTCAGCTTGTGGCGGTGGTGCAGCCGCTCCGGGTGGACCATGAACCCCGCGTCGGGATCGAAGACGACCAGGTCGGCGTCGTTGCCCGCGGCGATGCGCCCCTTGCGGTCGGCCAGGTTGAGCAGGCGCGCCGGCCCCTCGCACATCCAGCGGCAGACATCGATCAGGGTGCCGCCGCGCGCCCGGGCCTCGGTATAGACCACCGGCAGCTCCAGCTGCAGCGACGAGATCCCGCCCCAGGCGCTCTGGAAGTCGCCGCTGCCCTGGCACTTGAGCGACGGCGTCGACGGCGAGTGATCGCTGACCACCTGATCGATGAGCCCCTCGCGCAGGGCGTCCCACAGGCGGTCCTGGTTCTTGCGATCGCGGATCGGCGGCGCGCACTTGAACTCGGTGGCGCCGTCTTCGATCTTCTCGGCGCACAGCGCCAGGTAGTGCGGGCAGGTCTCGGCCGAGATCGGGGTGCCTCCCTCGCGCGCGGCGCGCAAGAGCGGCAGCGCGTCGGCCGAGGACAGGTGGACGATGTGCGCCCGGGTGCCGATGTCGCGGCACAGCTTGATGACCAGGTCGACCGCCTGATCCTCGGCGCTCTTGGGGCGCGAGGCGAGGTAGGTGGCGTAGCGTCGCGGATCGGCGTCCATGAACACCCGCGCCGCCGAGTCGAGCGGCCCCGGCAGCTCGGCGTGGCAGAGCAGCGGCATCCCGAGCTCGGCGAGCGCCGGCATCGCCAGGCGCAGCTCGGCCTCACCGACGTGGCTGAACTCCGGCACCCCCGAGTCGGCGAGGAAGCACTTGAACGCCAGCGCCCCGTGCTCGACGAGCGGCCGCAGCTCGCCGAGGTTCCCCGGGACCACCCCGCCGCACAGCCCGACATCGACCCACAGCTTGCCGGTCGCCGCCTCCGCCTTGGCCAGGAGGCCGCGCAGCGAGGTCGTCGGCGGGATGCTGTTGAGCGGCATGTCGAGCAGGGTCGTCACCCCGCCGGCCGCCGCCGCCCGCGTCGCGGTCTGGAAGCCCTCCCACTCGGTGCGGCCGGGCTCGTTGATGTGCACGTGGCTGTCGCACAGCCCCGGCATGATCGTCAGGCTGCCGACGTCCTCGATCGGGATGCCGGGCGGGACCTCGTCATAGCCGGCGACCTGGGTGATCACGCCGCGCTGGATGTGCACCGCGGCCGGAATCACCCGCTCGCCGACGACCACCCGCTGCCCGCGCAGCACCCACTCGGTCCGGCCTTCGTCTGCGGGAAAGTCCGACGGCGAATCAGAAAAAAGCTCGTTCATCGCGCAAGACGCTACAACGACAGGCCGACACCACGTCAAGGCAAACCCAAAGGGCGGCGCCGGTCGGAGGGCTCGGTCGACGTGAACGGCCGCGCGCGGGGCGACGCTTTAGCGCGGGCTCGGTCCGCTGTCGCGGTGCACTACTGTGTCGCGCCGGTAGGCTTCGTCTTTCTGCGGGTGGTCGGTGTTGTAGTGAAGGCCGCGGCTCTCCTTGCGCTGCAGGGCGCACTCGACGATGAGGTGGGCGGCCAGGGCGAGGTTGCGCAGCTCAAGGAGGTCGGCGGTGATCTTGAAGTTCCAGTAGTAGTCGCGGATCTCGTCGCGAATGAGCTCGATGCGGCGGCGGGCGCGGGCGAGGCGGCGGTCGCTGCGGACGATGCCGACGTAGTTCCACATCAGGCGCCGCACCTCGTCCCAGTTCTGGGTGACGACGACCGCCTCTTCGGGGTCCTGGGCGTCGCCGCTGTACCAGGGCGAGACCTGGGGCGGGAACAGCGGGCTCACCGTGCGGGCGTCGGCGGCGGCGCGGCGGCCCATGACCACGCCCTCAAGCAGGGAGTTACTGGCCAGCCGGCAGGCCCCGTGCAGGCCGCTCATCGCTGTCTCGCCGATCGCGTACAGGTTGCGCAGGCTCGTCCGCCCGCAGCTGTCGGCGACGACGCCGCCGCACGAGTAGTGGGCCGCCGGGACCACCGGGATCGGCCGCTCGCGCATGTCGATGCCGTACCGCATGCAGCGGGCGTGGATCGCCGGGAAGCGCTGGACGACGAAGTCCTTGGCCAGGTGGGTCATGTCCAGGCCCACGAAGTCGGCGCCCGAGCGCTTGAGCTCATTGTCGATGGCGCGCGCCACCACGTCGCGCGGGGCGAGCGACTTCATCGGGTGGTAGCGCTCCATGAAGGTCTCGCCGGTCTGCAGGCGGAGTACGCCGCCCTCGCCGCGCAGCGCCTCGGAGATGAGGAACGACTTGGCCTCGGGGTGGTAGAGGCAGGTCGGGTGGAACTGGAAGAACTCCATGTTGGCGATGTGGGCGCCGGCGCGGTAGGCCATGGCGACGCCGTCGGCGCTGGCCACGTCGGGGTTGGTGGTGTACAGGTACACCTTGCCGGCGCCGCCGGTGGCGAGCACGGTCGCGCGCGCCATGACCGTGTGCACGGCGCCGGTCCACCGCTCAAGGACGTACGCGCCGAAGCAGGCGTCGGGGCCGCCGTAGCGGGCCAGGGTCAGGAGGTCCACCGCCATGTGGTCGGCGAGGATGCGGATGTTGGGGTGGGCGAGCGCGGCGGCGAGCAGGGCGCGTTCAATCTCAAAGCCGCTCGTGTCCTTGGCGTGCGCGACGCGGCGGGCCGAGTGGCCGCCTTCGCGCGCCAGGTCCAGCTCGCCGCTCGCGGTGCGGTCGAAGCGGGTGCCGTAGCGGTCGACGAGCTCGCGCACCGCGGCGGGGGCCTCGCGCACGCACAGCTCGACGATGTCGCGGTGGCACAGGCCGTCGCCGACGGTGAGCGTGTCGTCGATGTGCGCCTGCAGCGAGTCCAGCGGATCGAGCACCGCGGCGATGCCCCCCTGCGCCCAGGCGGTGCTGGTGTCGTCCGGCTGCCGCTTGGTGACGATGAGCACCTGCCCGGTCTCCGCCGCCGAGAGCGCGAAGCTCAGGCCGGCAATCCCCGAGCCGAGGACGAGAAAGTCGGTTGTCAGCACATCCGCCATGGCCTCCATCTTAGAGGGCGCGCCGCGCCGCCGGGAGGAGAAAACGGTCCCAAGGCGATCCGGGGAGCGGGCGCGCGACCAGGTCGCAGGTTTTGGCGCAAGCTGGCACAGGTACTGCATCTAAACAGCCGCTGTGCAGAGCAACCGTCCGGACAGGGGTGCCGCCCCGGATTCAGACAAGAGGCCAAGCTGGCTGCCGCCGGCCAGCGGGCCGTTCTGGCTGCTGACCGCGCTGACGCTCGGGTGCGCCTGCTTGCTGTGGTCGCCGCCGCCGGCCCTGCCGACCGTGCGCCCGGTGGAGTCGCCGCCGTGCCCGGTGCCGGTGGAGGTCCCGGGGCAGGGGGTGCGCTGCCTGTCGGCGGCGGCGGCGCGGCGGCTCGGGCTTCTTCCCGGCGACGTGTGGCCGCTCGGTCCGGGCGGGGAGCGCGCCGCCGGGCCCCCGGGGCGGATGGCGCCGCGGCGGCTGCTGGCGGTGCAGGTGCGGCTCGATCCGCAGACCGCCACCGCCGATGAGCTCATGGCCCTGCCCGAGGTCGGCCCGCAGCTGGCGCAGCGGATCATCCAGGCGCGGCAGGAGCGCGCGGCCCGCGGCGATCCCCCGCTGCGGCGACGGGCCGACCTGCTGCAGATCGCGGGACTCGGGGAGCGGCGGCTACAGCGGCTTTTGCCGTTCTTGATTCCTCTACCATAATCGCGGGGGCCGGACAGCGGCCCAGAGAGCGAGGACCTGATGCGAGTGTTCATAACCGGAGCCAGCGGCTTTTTGGGCAAGCGGCTCGTGCGAGAGCTCCTGCGCCGCGGCGATCAGGTGGTGGCGCTCACCCGCAACCGCAAGAACCTGCGCACCGGCGACAGCGAGCGCCTGGTGGTGGTCGAGGGCGACCCGAGCCGCGCCGGCCCGTGGGAAGAGCAGGTGGGCGGCTGCGACGCCGTCATCACCCTGGCCGGCGAGCCGCTGCTCGGCCAGCGCTGGACGCCCGAGTTCAAGCGGCGCCTGACCGACAGCCGGGTCGAGGCGAGCAGGCGGATGGCGGCGGCGCTCCAGGCGCTGCCGGCCGAGCGGCGGCCGCGGACGCTGGTGGCGGCGTCGGCGATCGGCTACTACGGCTCGCGCGGCGACGAGACCCTTGACGAAGGCGCGCTGCCCGGCAGCGGGTTCACGGCGCAGCTGTGCAGCGACTGGGAGGCGGCGGCCCGCAGCGCCGAGGCGGCCGGGGTGCGGGTGGCGCTTCTGCGCATCGGCGTGGTGGTCGGCGAGGGCGGCGGCATCCTCGAGAAGATGCTGCCGGCGTTCCAGGCGTTCGTCGGCGGGCCGGTCGGCTCGGGCGATCAGTACATGGCCTGGATCCAGCTCGACGACCTGATCGGCCTGACGCTGCTGGCGCTCGACAACCCGGCGGTGAGCGGGCCGCTGAACCTGACCGCGCCGCAGCCGGTGCGCATGCGCGAGTTCGCCAAGATCCTCGGCACGGTCCTGCACCGGCCGGCGGTGGTGTCGGTGCCCGAGCTGGCCCTAAAGCTGCTGCTCGGCGAGGGGGCGCAGGTGGCGCTGGCGAGCCAGCGGGTGCTGCCGCGGCGGGCCCTGGATCTCGGCTACAA
>DAOMZC010000364.1:0-6530 GCA_035437965.1 Pseudomonadota bacterium | reverse complement strand
GGCCACGGATCGCAGAGCAGCGCCTGCATGATCGTCATGCTCCCCAGCCGGTCGCCGGTGTAGGTCATCGCCGTCAGCACCGCCGGGCGTCCCTCGACCCCGATGATGAGCGGCTGATCCTCGGCGAGCTCCTCGGCAGCGTCGGCGGCGCGCACGTGGAGAAGCTCGACCTTGGCGACGAACTCACGACCGCCGTCGCCCCGCCAGGTTCGGCACAGGTGCTCGGGGTGCAGCCAGGGCATCGGCGGCACCTGGCCGCCGTAGGCCTCGCGGGACAGGCGCGCCGGGGCGATGTCGCACCCGTGGTACTTGAAGATCATGTGCAGGCTGGCGATCCAGCAGGCGGCCGTCGCGTTCTTGCCCGGGTGCACGACGACTCGCGGGAGCGGCCGGTTCAGGCTGACCGTACACACCTTGGCCCGCCGCCCGGCGCCGCTCGGGCACTGGGTCTTGGCGTCGGCGGTGACCGGCTCGAGTCCAGGCCCCCGCGCGAGCCCGCACACGCCACCGGCGACATAGCCTAAGAAGTGTCTTCGCTGCATGAGTCCTGGACGCGGTTCCGATTCCGCGGCTCCTGCCGGTCCCTCCGGTTCCCCGAACCTCCGGCGCAAGCCTGCCCGATATTTATTATCGCCCAGAACGCGCCGCCCGAGACAATCCGGCGAAATTTTTTCCCCGCGGCCTGGCGGGCGACGGCCGCGCCGGGAACGGGCTACCAGCGCCAGTGCTTGTGAGTAGGGTTTACAAACGCGGAGTTCACCCGCGCCGAAGGCTTGCCCTGGCCCTCGGCGTAGGCGTTGGCGCCCGCGGTGCGGATCTCGGCCAGGGAGCTGCCGTACATGAAAGCGCGCGCCGCCCCTTCGAAGGCATGCGTGCCGGCGAACAAGAGCGAGTCGGTGAGCAGCAGCGGCACCCGCTCGGCGGAAGAGACGTAGCGACCAAGATACGACCCGGTGCGGCAGGCGACGGCGATCATTCCCTTGGGCTGCTGCGCGCAGCCGTCCGTCCGCAGAAGGAGCCGGCGCAGCTGCTCGCGGTCCAGATCCATCATGCGGTTGTGGCCGATCCAGGCGACCAGGTGCGCCTGCCCGCCGGCCTGCAGCACGCCGCCGCCAGGTAGCGCCACCGCGCGCGGCGTGCAGTGATAAAGGTCATCCATGTAGGCTTCCAGAGCCTTGTCGATGTCCTTGCCGCGCCACCCATAGATGACCGCATAGACCGCGAACGGCTTGGTGACGCCGCGCTGCCGCCAGCGCGCCGAAGCGCCGACATGAGCGCGGTAGATGCGCACCTGCAGGATGCCGGTGGTGCCGGGCGGCGCGTCGCTGCGCGAGACCTCGGACCAGACCGCGCGCTGGCGGCGGAACCAGCCGTCGACCGCGCCGCTCGTGGTCCAGTACAGGTTCTTGTTGATGTTGTCGCCGTCTCCCTGGGCGCCGCAGTTGATGATGCTGTTGTCGCACAGCGCGACGTGGGCCTGCAGCACCACCGGCTTGCCGCTGTTCACCGTCGCCGCCACGCGCGCATACACGCCATCGAGCCAGCCTGAAGCGGCCTCGCTCGTCACCGTGATCTCGCGATCTCCCTGCGCTCGCGCCGAGGCGCCGCGCCAGCACAGAAGCCCGAGCGCCAGACAGGAGATGAGCGCACCCCGATACGCCCTGGGAAGTCCGAAGTCTGCCATTTTTGATCGCTCGCTTTGCGGCTGGTTACGTCCTAGACTGGGAGAGCCTAGCACCCTCTGGACATCCAGGTGAATCTCTCGACCCTGACCGGCAGCGACCGCGGCGGCTCGCTCGGCTCGGGGAGACAGGGTTACGGGACCGCATGATCCGGCTCATCACGATTCCGCTCAGCCACTACTGCGAGAAGGTCCGCTGGGCGCTGCAGCGCCAGGGACTCCCTTTTCGCGAGGAAGGACACGTACCGGTGCTGCACGCGCTGCACACGCTGCCGACCTCGCGGTGGCGTTCGCGCCAGGTGCCGATCCTGGTCGACGGCGACACGGTCTGCGTGGACTCTGCAAGCTGCCTGCGCCACCTGCACGATCGTTACCAGGCGCGCTGGCTCTACCCCACCCCCGAGGCCGCCGCGCTAGAGAAAGAGCTCGGTGAGCAGCTTGGCCCGCACGCGCGCCGCTTCTTCTACTTCCACTGCCTGGGCGACAAGCAGCGCATGCTGGCGGTGTTCAGCCAGCACGTCCCCGCCCACGAGGCCCGGCTCGCCGCGACGCTGTATCCGGTGATCCGCAAGGTGATGACGCGAGCGATGAACATCAACCCCGAGTCGGCGACGCGGTCGCTGGCCAAGGTAGTCAGCTCGTTCGCGCGGGTCGGCGAGCGGCTGCAGGACGGGCGCCGCTATCTGTGCGGCGATGGGTTCTCGGTGGCCGACCTGACGTTTGCGACCCTGGCGGCGCCGCTGGTCCTGCCGGCGCAGTATTGGGTGCAGCTCCCGGCGCTCGACACGCTCCCCGAGGTGCTGCGCCGCGAGATCGACCGCTTCCGCGCCACCGCCGCCGGCGACTTCGCGCTGCGCATGTATAGGGAAGAGAGGAACCTGAGCCTGGCACCGCCGTCCGCGACTTGACGGCGCCGCGCTGTCTTCCCGCTGCGTTCCCCCGCGGCCGCTGCAGCGGTTCTTCTCGACGGGGATTTCACGGGCGCGTTCTCGCCCAGAACTCCGCCATAGGAAAGCCCTCGCGCGGTAAAGTGCAGCGCGGGAGGCTCGCAGAACACCTGTCGGGCCACCCCACCGATTACGCGCGCTCCTGCATCCGCTAGCGAGCGCCGATGCGTTCGCAGAAGTGCTCGGCGGCCTGCACGATGTCGAAGCCATACACTCCCAGGTTGGCGGCCTGACAGTGGGAGAGCCAGCTGGGGGGAATGTCGGTGCGGCCGGCGTAGGCCCCGCACAAGGCGCCGGTGATCGAGCCGATGCAGTCGACATCGCGCAGCCGCTGCGGCTCGCCGTGACGTGACAGCTCCCACTGATTCACCGCGAGGAGGAGCGCCCGCTCGAAGCTGCCTTCGGCGTGAACCAGGCAGCACAGCGCGGTCCCCAGCGCCGCCACCGGATCGAAGGGGTGCATGCCCCAGCACGCCTCGGTCAGCAGGGCGGACACGGCGCGATCGGAGGTGAGGTGGGAGCAGTCCTTGAGCCAGCCGCGCACGCGCTCACGCCAGCTCGGATCGACGCCGAAGGGGTTTAGCGACAGCGCCAGGGCGACCGACTCGCGCAGCGGCTCGCCGCCGCACAGAAGGGCCACCAGCGCCGCCATCACCGCGGTCACGTCGCGCGCATAGCCGACATCCATGAACGCCAGGCTGAATGCGCGACGGTACGCCTCCTCATGATTGCCCGGCTCGAGGCAACCGGCGCACGGCAGCGAGATCATCCCGAGCAGGGTCGGCATGCCGACGCCCAGGGCTCCCGAGGCGAGCGCCTCCGGGCTCGCCTGCGGGTGCTCCGGCGAGTGCTGCCGGAGCACGGCGCACGCCGCATCGACGTAGTAGGCGAGGTTTTGGCGCGCGAGCTCGGGGTGTGCGGGGAAGTAGTCCTGCGGGCGCGTGTAGACGGCCAGGTACTGCCGGGCAAGGTCGACGGGCCGGGCGCCGAGGCCGCGCTCGGCGAACAGCCGCAGCATCAGCCAGCTCATGCGGGTGTCGTCGGTGGAGATGCCGCAGGGGGAGGACTCCTGCCAGATCCCGAGCGGATGAATCGAGATCCCCTCGACCGGATACAGCTTGTCGATCCAGGGCGGCTCGCCGAGGCGCTGCGTCACCGTGGCCCGCGCCTGGAACTCGAACGGGCAGCCGAGCGCATCGCCTACCGCGGCGCCGAGCGCGGTTCCCAGGATGCGGTTATTCAGGGTCGACATCACGCACGAGCATACTGCCGCGTGCCGCTCAAGCCAAAGATTGTCAGCGCCTGCAGGCGGCGGCGACAACGCTTGCCGCAAGCTGCGCGCCTGCGGCTAAGATACGCCGATGGCAAATCCCCTGGTCTCCGATCGCGACGTCGAGTTCCTCCTTTACGAAGTGCTGGATGGTGCGGCCCTTCCTACGCTGCCGGCGTTCGCGGCGCACGACCGCGCGACGTTCGAGCTCCTCATCGACAGCGCCCGCCGCCTCGCGCGCGAGGTGCTCTACCCGGCCTACCGGGCGATGGACGCCGAGCCGCCGCGGTTTGAGGACGGGCGCATCATCACCCACCCGCTGATGAAGACGATCTACCCGCAGCTCGTGGAGTTTGGCCTGATCGGCGCCACGCGACCGGTCGCGGTGGGGGGTCAGCAGCTGCCGCGCCTTGTCTGCACGCTGGCGGCCATCTACCTCATGGCGGGGAACCTGAGCGCCTGCGGCTACGTCGGGCTCACCTCGGCGGCGGCGCACCTCTTGGAGAGCTTCGGCAGCGAGGAGCTCAAGCGCGAGTTCATGGCGCGCATGTACAGCGGGCAGTGGACCGGCACGATGGCGCTCACCGAGCCGCAGGCGGGCAGCAGCCTGGCGGACGTGAAGACGCGGGCGACTCCGGCGGCGGGGGGGCACTACCTGATAAGGGGCTCGAAGATCTTCATCTCGGCCGGGGACCATGACCTGACGGAGAACGTGGTGCACCTGACGCTGGCGCGGATCGACGGAGCGCCCGCCGGGGTGCGCGGGATCTCGCTGTTCGCGGTGCCGCGGCGGCGGCGGGAAGGCGAGCAGCTGGTCGACAACGACGTCAGCGTGGCCGGGATGATCCACAAGATCGGCTGGCGCGGGCTGCCGAGCCTCGCCCTGGAGTTCGGCGAGGGCGAGGACTGCCACGGCTGGCTGGTCGGCGAGCCGGGGCGCGGGCTGGCCTGCATGTTCCAGATGATGAACGAGGCGCGGCTGATGGTGGGAGCCAACGGGGTGGCGACGGCCTCGGTGGCCTATCACGAGGCGGTGAGCTACGCGCGCGAGCGGCCGCAGGGAAGGCCGCTGACCAAGAAGACCTCGGCGCAGGGGCTGGGTGAGCCGCAGGTTCCGATCGTCGAGCACGCGGACGTGCGCCGGATGCTGCTCCGCCAGAAGGCGATCGTCGAGGGCGGGCTGTCGCTCATCGCCGCCACGGCCTACCAGGCAGACCTGGCGGAGCACGCGAGCACGGAGGCAGAGCGCAAGCGGGCGGCGCTGCTGCTGGATCTGCTCACACCGGTCGCCAAGAGCTTCCCGGCAGAGCGGGGCTTCGAGGCGAACGCGCTCGCGCTGCAGGTGCACGGCGGCTACGGCTACAGCAGCGAGTTCCTGCCCGAGGCGTGGCTGCGCGATCAGAAGCTCAACTCGATTCACGAAGGGACGACGGGCATCCAGGGTCTGGATCTGCTCGGCCGCAAGGTGATGGCGCAAGGGGGAGGGGCGCTGCAGCTGCTGGCGCAGGAGATAGGCCAGACGATCGAGCGGGCGCGAGGCGTGGGAGTCGCACCGGCGTGGATCGAGCCGCTGGACAGCGCGGTGCAGACGGTCGGGCAGCTCACGATGCAGCTGGCGCAGAAGGGCCTTGCCGGGGAGGTGGAGGCGATGCTGCTGCACAGCGCGGACTACCTGGAGCTCTTCTCGATCCTCATCGTGGGCTGGCAGTGGCTGCTGCAGGCGGCGGTGGCGCGGGGGCGGCTCAGCGAGGAGGCGACGCGACCGCTGCCGCCGGCCGACCGCGACTTCTATGAAGGGAAGCTGTGCGCGGCGCAGTACTGGCTGCTGACCGAGGTGCCGCGGATAACGACACTGGCTGCGCTGTGTGCGAGCGGCGAAGATTCGTATGGGAGGATGCGGGCGGAGTGGTTCTAGTCGCGGCGGTACATGGTGACGACGCAGGCGCCGCCGAGGCCGAGGTTGTGCTGCAGGCCGACGCGGGCCTTGTCGACCTGGCGCTTGTCGGCCTGGCCGCGCAGCTGCCAGACGAGCTCTGTGCACTGCGCGAGGCCGGTGGCGCCCAGGGGATGGCCCTTGCTCAGGAGGCCGCCGGAGGGGTTGGTGACGAACTTGCCGCCGTAGGTGTTGTCGCCGTCCCAGATGAACTTCTCGGCGGTGCCTTCGTCGCACAGGCCGAGGGCCTCGTAGGTGAGGAGCTCGTTGGTGGTGAAGCAGTCGTGCAGCTCGACGACGTCGACGTCTTTGGGGCCGACGCCGGCCTGGGCGTAGACCTTCTGCGCCGCCTTCTTGGTCATGTCGAAGCCGACCATCTTGATCATCGACTGCTCGCCGAATGACGACGGGAAGTCGGTGGTCATGGCCTGGCCGGCGATGTACACGGAATTCTGGGCGCCGAGCTTCTTGGCGAATTCGTCGCTGCACAGGATGGCGGCGGCGGCGCCGCAGGTCGGCGGGCAGCACTGGTAGCGGGTGAGGGGATCGAAGACATCTGGGCTGGCCAGGATCTGCTCGACGCTGAGCTGCTCGGTGAACAGGGCGTAGGGGTTGTTGGCGGCGTGCTTGCGGGCTTTCTCGCTGATCTTGGCGAAGGTCTCGCGGCGGGTGCCGTGCTTCCAGCGGTACTCGCGGCCG
>DAOMZC010000363.1:0-6537 GCA_035437965.1 Pseudomonadota bacterium | reverse complement strand
ACCCGCCGGCCGCGGATGACCAGCCGGCTGCGCCCGCCCTCCACCGTCAGCCGGCGGGCGACGTCGGTGGGGAGCATGACCTTCTCGCCGCGCTGGACGAGCAGCCGGTCGAGCTCCTGGTGCAGCGCCGCCTCGACGTCGCGCATCGCCGGGAAGCGGTCGCGCTGCTCCTTGCTGAGCAGCCGCTGCAAAAGCGCGTCCAGCGACTCGGAGATCGGCAGCTTGGGGAAGCGCTCGCGGAGCTTGGGCGGCGGCACCGTCAGGTGCTTCATCATGAGCGCCACCGACGACTTGGCCGTGAACGGCAGCTCGCCGCTTATCATCTCGTAGAGCATGCAGCCGAGCGCGTACTGATCGGTGCGATAGTCGACCGGCAGCGACTGGACCTGCTCGGGCGACATATAGGGCGGGGTGCCGATGGTCTGGCCGGCGCGCGTCTCGGTCTTGGCCCACGGGCCGCTCTTGGCCACCTCCTCGGCGAGCAGCGCCTTTTCGAGCTCGCTGACGTTGAGCGGGCTGCTCGCGTCCTCGGTCAGGCTGGCGGCGCTGGTGGCCTTGGCGATGCCGAAGTCGACGATCTTGACGAAGTCGTGCGTGCCGTCCTGGTCGAGGAGGAACACGTTCTCGGGCTTCATGTCGCGGTGGACGATGCCCTTGTCGTGCACCGCCTGCAGGCCGCGGGTGATCTGGATGGCGATCTGCAGCGCCCGGGTAAGCTCCAGCGGCCCACTGCTGATCTCGCTGCTCAGGATGCGGCCGGCCAGGAGCTCCATCACCAGGTACAGGCGGCCGTCGGGCAAAAGACCAAAGTCGCTGATGTAGACGGTGTTGGGGTGGCGGACCTTGGAGGCGAGCTTGGCCTCCTGGATGAAGCGCTCCTGGTCGTCGTGGCTGCGCTGGTAGAGAAGGACCTTGATCGCGACGTTGGTGTCGAGCGTCAGGTGGCGGGCCTTGTAGACCGCGCCCATGCCGCCCTTGCCGATGCGGCGCAGGACCTTGAAGCGCTCGTTGATGACGGTCCCGATGAGCGCATCTTGCGGGTTGTAGGCCGGGTTGAGGCCGCTGCTCGACAGGCCGACCACCGGCGTCTGGGCGGCGGGCGGGCTGGTCAGCGTCGGCAGCGTGCCCAGCTCGGCGGGCGGCGCGGGGCCGGTGGGGCTGGCCAGCGTCGACGCCAGGCCCAGGTTCACCGTCTCGGTCAGCGTCTCGGGGGAGGCCGGGGTCGCGGCGGGGAGCGTGGCGGCGCGCTCGGTGGTCTCACAGGCGTGCTCGCTGCCGGCCGGGTAGCGCCGCCCGCAGCGGGCACAGAGCGGACTTTGAGGTGGCGCCGATGGGGGCGGTGACATGGAATCCCGATGTCATCTTACCATCTTCGCTTGGCTTGGAGGCTCGCGCGCAGGCGCCGGGCGGCGCAGTTTCCGACAGCGGGCTGTGGTAGGGTCACGCAGACTGTGCGAGGTGTGCCATGAAGCGCGACTCCCATCTTGTGCGTGTAGTTAGTGGGGTAGCTAGCGGGCTGCCCAGCAGGCTGACGGCCTGCGTCCTGGCCTTGCTGTTTGCCCTTGCCGGCGGCTGCACGGCGCTGCGCAGCGGTGACGAGGACGACGGCGCGGGCGGGCCCGGAGGCGACGGCGACCCGATGACCAGCGTCTCGGAGAACGCCGCCGGCTGCCGCGGCCGCGCCTGCGCCGCCGACCGCCCGTGCCGCAGCGGCTACCGCTGCGTGCAGGCGATCTGCTTCCCCGACCAGGGCAGCTGCACCGACGACAACACCTGCCAGGGCGACACCCGCTGCCACCTGGGGGCGTGCATCCCGTTCGATGCCTGCAAGAAGCTCCCCGCCTACGATCCGAACTGCAAGGGCCAGGTGTTCACCCCCGAGGAGTTCAAGCCGCCCGCGGTGAGCTGCCACCTCGACGGCATCCAGTCGCTGTCGATCCCGGTCGTCGCCGACCTCGACCGCGACGGCCGCCCCGAGGCGATCACCATCGCCTATCCGAACTCCGTCGTCGCCATGCGCACCGACACCTGCACGGTGCTGTGGCAGAACCAGAGCCTGCAGCTGCTCGCCGGCGGGCAGGGCAGCGTCGCGGTGGCGGATCTGGACAGCGACGGCTTCCCCGAGGTGGTGGTGGCCGACCAGGGCAACCGCGTGCTGGTGCTCGACCACACTGGCAAGCTGCTGGCGACCGCGCCCACGCCGGCGCAGGAGCAGAACCCCTACGGCCAGCAGAACTGGAGCGCCCCCGCCATCGCCGACGTCGACGGCGTCGCCCCGCCCGAGATCATCATCGGCGCCCAGGTCGCGCGCTTTGTCGCGACGCCGACGCCGCACATCGACGTCGTGTGGACCAAGCAGAACAAGACGGCGTACTGGGGCTCGCTGCCGATTGCCGCCGATCTGGACGGCGACGGCCGGCCCGAGGTCATCTCCAGCGACCGCATCTACGACGGCGCGACCGGCACCGACAAGACGCCGCCGGCGCTGTCGGACAAGCCGTTCTACGCCCAGGTCGCCGACTTCAACATGGACACGCTGCCCGACCTCTTGCTCGTCCAGTCGCAGAGCGGCAGCCAGATCGTCAGCGTCTATGACTACGCGGCGAAAAAGACGATCTTCGGCCCCTACCGGGTCTCCGAAGGCGGCTGGGGCGGCCCGGCGGTGATCGCCGACTTCGACGGCGACAAGGTCCCCGACTTCGGCCTCGCCTCGGCGAGCAACTACTACACCTACGCCCTCAAGTGCGCCACCAGCCCCAAGCCGGCCGACTGCAAGAGCGCCGAGCCCGGGGTTTTGTGGGCGAAGAAGACCCACGACCAGTCCTCGGGCGGCACCGGCTCGTCGGTGTTCGACTTCAACGGCGACGGCATCGCCGAGGTCGTGTACCGCGACGAGTGCTTCCTCCGCGTCTTCAACGGCCGCGACGGCAACACCGTGTTCGCCTACCCGGTGAGCAGCAACACCTGCCTGGAGCTGCCGGTGATCGCCGACGTCGACAACGACGGCCACGCCGACATCATCGTCACCAGCGACAACTTCGGCGCCTGCTCGGGGGTCAGCGCCGATGACGACACCCACACCCCGTGGACCGGCAACACCCAGGGGATCTTCGTCCTCCGCGACCCGGCCAACCGCTGGCTGCCGTCGCGGCCGCTGTGGAACCAGCACAGCTACCACATCACCAACATCAACGACGACCTGACCGTCCCCACCGTCGAGACCAACAACTGGCTGTCGTGGAACAACTACCGCCAGAACGTCCAGAGCGGCCCCGCCGGCACCGGCAACCTCCCCGACCCGACGAGCCGCCCCACCCCGAGCATCGACACCAGCGACTGCGACAAGGTGTGGCGCCTGCACGGCGAGGTCTGCAACCGCGGCGCCGGCGGCACCCCGGTCCCGCTGTTTGCCAGCTTCTACGACGGCAACCCCGAGGCCGGCGGGCGCCTCATCTGCACCGCGCAGGCGACTAGCTCGATCCTGCCCGGGGCCTGCCAGGGGATAAGCTGCGACTGGGCAAACCCGGCGCGCGGCCCGCGCGACATCTACCTGCGGGTCGGCGACGACGGCAAGGGAGGGCGCCTGGGCGGGCAGTGCAAGAGCGGCAACGATCTGTCGGTGCTCAAGGCCGCCACCTGCGCCAACGTCCCTGGCTGAGCGATGAGCCGTAGGCGATGAGTAACGATCACGCGGCGGGCCCTGGCTGCAAGTTGAGCGGCGCGGCGCGCAAAACGCCGCGATCTCTTTGGTTGACATCGTCGACCAATGCTGGCTAGCTAGTGCGCTGCCGTACCCGCTCTCGTAAATGAAATCTGGGTGGAAAGGAGGTGCGTAGTTTGATCGGAAAACCGCTTGAAGTTGAAGTTCGCGACAACTTGGAAAAAGCGATGAAAATCCTTAAGCAGAAGATGTCCAAGGAGGGCATCCTGCAAGAGGTCAAACGCCGCCGCTTCTATGAGAAGCCCAGCGTGAAGCGCAAGCGCAAGATGCGCGAAGCGCGGAAGCGTCGCCGTCGGGAGATGAAGCGCCGAGGAGTGGCTGTGAAGTAGCCACCGGCGAAGCCCGAAAAGCCCTGCCCCAGCCTCGCTGCGGCGGGGCTTTTCGTTTTCTGGGCCGGCTTCTCGTAGGCGGTGGGCTCAGACGAGGTCGCGCAGGGCGTGCAGGAGCATGCCGAGCTGGCTCCAGTCGAAGTCGGGGTCGTTCTGCAGCTCGCGCACGGTGCGCAGGGTCACGAAGCAGCGCTCGTTGGGGTTGGCGCCCAGGGGTCGGCCGGCCGCCGCGGTGGCCTGCAGCTGCTGCAGCTGGGCGCGGGTCAGCTCGGCGCGGAACAGGTGGGCGTGGTGGCAGGACAGCGAGGCGGCGAGCTGGCGGCCTCCCCCGGCGACCGCCTGCAGCTGCGCCGGCTCCAGGCGTAGCCCGGTCTCCTCGGCGACTTCCTTGAGGGCGGTGGCGCGGGCGTCCTGTTCGCGCTCGGTCGCCTGCGCCGTCGAGCCGCCCGGCAGCATGTAGCCGTAGCCGGAGCGGTTGCGCACCGCCGAGCGGAACTCGCGCACCAGCGCCACCAGGGTCTCGCCGCGGCCCGGCGGGCCCTGGCGGAAGTAGAGCACTGTGGCGCTCACGTCGCTGCGGCCGACCACGACCTCACCCGACTTGTGGCGGTGCTCGCTCGGCAGGAACACGCGCGGGCGCATCGCCCACAGGAGCGGCGGCCGGCCGGCGGCGCGCGAGCGGTAGGTCCACTCGAGGTGGGCGTCGTCGAGGCGGTGGCCGGCGCCGCGCAGGGCCTTGTACCAGCTCTGGAAGCTCGGGCTGCGCCACAGGAGGAGCGGCACCGCGCGCTCGCCGCCGCGCCGCAGGGCCCCGGGGTGCAGCAGGCTCAGGCAGTGCGCCACGGTCTCGGCCAGGGTGGGGTGCAGCGGGATGCGCAGGTGGCTGGCCGCGCGCACAAGGGCGCTGTCCGCGTCGCTGGGCGCGCCGATGCTGAGCCGGGCGCTGCGCTGCCACTGGCCCCACAGCTCGCCGAGCTGCGGGTCCTGCGCCCCGCCGTCCCCGAGCCACAAGAGCAGCGCGTCGGCGTGGCGCAGCGCCTCTTCCTGCCAGTGCGCAAGGCGCTGCGGGTCGGCCGAATCGGTGCCGGTGCCGCCCGAGCTCTCGCGGGGCTCGGGGCTCAGCACCACGCCGTCAAAGCCCGCCTTCTCGATGAGCTGCAGCGCCTCGCGCCGCCACGGCCCCGGCGGCCCGCCGAGGAACAGCGAGGCCGAGAACGCCGCCGGCAGCGGCTCGAGCGCGCAGCACAGCTGGGCCGCAGCCTGCGTCGCTCCCCGGGCTTTGGCCTTGCTGCTGGCCGCAGCGCTGGCCGAGGCATTGGAGGGGTTTTGCGGCATGCGGCGGGCGAGCCGGAGCGACGGCTACTGCGTCGGATTCTGCGGTGACGTGGCGCGAACCTCGGCCGGCACTGCGGTGCACGGGCTCGCGCCCGCCGGCTCACAGCTGACCAGGGCGAGCACCGTGCGGGTGGCGGTGTTCGCCCCGCGGGTGCGGTAGGTGAAGGCGACCAGGGTCTGCGAGCTGCAGCCGGCGAAGCCGCACTGGCCGCCGAGCTGAATCTGGGTCACCGTCTCATCGACCGAGGGGGTGCCGGGGTTGGGAGCGTCGGCCTTGCCCTCGCTGCGCGCCTGCTTGAGCAGGGTCACCATCGCGGGGGCGCTGCGCGCGACGGTCACCGGCTCGCGGGCGCTCGACGAGGGACGGGGGGCCGGGACCGCCTTGGCCACCGCCTTGCCCGACTCGGGCGTCGGCGAGGCGTGGGCGCAGGCCGCGCCCAGACAGAGTGCAGCCGCGGTAAAGAGCGTCGTCAGTCGGTTCATCTTCATCCTCGCAGGGTCGGTGTGGGCTCGCCGTGGCCTTGCGACCACTCTGCGAGCAATTTAACTACATTCCGGCCAGCGCCGCCGCCCGCCTCGCCTACAGGGCCGGATCAATCCGCCGCCGGCGCCCGAGCAGCCACAGCCCGCACAAGAGCAGCAGCGACACCCCGCCGCCGGCCGCCCCCGCCTCGCGCGAGTCGACAAACGAGCAGCCCTGCGGCGGCGCCGAGAGCCCGATGGGCTTGGCCAGGCAGCGGTTCTTCATGCCGCCGGCGCCATCGGACAGCTGGCAGTCCATGTTGGCCGGACACGACCAGCCGATCGCCGGGTCGCACTCCTTGGTGCAGTAGCGCGGCGCGCTGTCGTCGGTCGCCGGGCTGCAGGCGCCGCTCAGGCAGTCCTGGTTGCGCGTGCACTTGCCGCCGAGCTGCCCGACCTTGGGCTTGCTCTGCGGGTAGATCGGCGGCATGCAGATCCGGCAGGCCGCCGCCACGGCGCGTGAAGCGCTGGCCGACGAAGGCGCGAAAAAACTCGGCGTGCCGCGCGGCGACGTGACCGTGCGCGAGGGCCGCATCGAGGCCGGCGGGCGCGGCGTCACCTACGCGGAGATCATCGGCGATCGCAACTTCGCCCTGAAGGTCGATCCCAAGGCGGCCTGGAAAGACCCCG
>DAOMZC010000362.1:0-6548 GCA_035437965.1 Pseudomonadota bacterium | reverse complement strand
TCCGCTCTACCCGCCGCGGAATCGGCCAGCCGCGCTCGTTGACCGCCACCTGCAGCGCGTCGCCGTCCCGCCAGAGGGCGCTCGGGCCCACCTGCAGCGAGTCGGCCGTGCGCTGCAGATCGCCGCGCCCGCGCTCGGTGAGCGTCCAGCGTCCGCCCCCGCGCCGGTACAGGGCGACGTTCACTGCCGCGTGATCCAGGGGATCGCGCCGGCCCGCCCAGGCGTAGTAGGGCGAAAAGACGCTGCCGACGAAGGCGATCAGGGTGATCGCCTCCTGTCCGTCATCGCTCAGCGCGTCGAGGTACCACCAGGCGTAGCCTCCCGGCGGTACCGGGCGGTCGAACGAGAGTCGGCAAGCAGGCTCCGCGCCGCCAGCCGGCCCGACAGCGTCGCCATCGGAACTCCCGGTCCCGGGTGCGCGCTGCCGCCCGCCAGGTAGAGCCCCGGGATCCGGGTGCGCGCCCCCGGCCTCTGGAAGCTCGCCAGCGCTCCGTGCGTCGCCCGTCCGTACAGAGCTCCGCCCGTCCCCGGGAAGCGCCGCTCGAAGTCGGCTGGGCTGGTGATGCGGCAGCTCGCTGGCGTCACCTTCAGGTGCAGGCCGCACCGGCTCAACAGTTCCACTGCGCGTTGTAGGCATGGCTCGATATCCGCCTCTGCGAAGGGCTCCCGGTCTCCAGTGGCGGGGGCGTTGATGATGAAAAACAGGCGCTCCGGAGCGCCCGCAGGGTCGTCGTCACCGGCCGCGTCGTCGCCGTCGTCACGGTCCTGAGCGCAGACGTAGACAGTGGGCTCGCGCGGGAGGCGGCGCAGCTGGCACAGGTCACGGAACTCGGCTGCGGAGTCGGCGCTGAAGAAGACGTTGTGCCGGCTGAGCGGGAAGCCGCGCACCGGCGCATGCAGGCTGAGGGTGAGCGCCGACAGGGAGCGCCGCGCCGGCGGAACCTTGGAAGCGGCGGCCTGCGCAGCGCTCCCGAGCCCGCCCGCCGCTACGGTCGCGACGTCGGCGTTGAGCACGACCGCCCGGGCCGCCAAGCGCTCGCCGCTGGCGAGGGTCACGCCGGCGACGCGGCCGCGCTCCACGACCACTCCGGAGACGGTCTGACCGAGCAGCAAGCGCGCCCCCTGCTCGGTGGCCAGGCGCGCCATCGCCTCGGGAAGACGCTGCATGCCGCCGGTCACCCGCCAGACGCCGGCGAGCTCGACATGCGCCACCAACGCGAGCGTCGCCGGCGCGAGGAACGGGGAGGCGCCGCAGTAGGTGGCGTAGCGGCCGAACAGCTGGCGCAGCCGGGGATCGGTGAAGAAGCCGCCGAGCTCGTCCCACAGAGTCGAGTAGGGCTTGATACGCAGGAGCTCGCCGAGCCCGCCGACGCGCAGCATCAGCCCGAGCGGGCTGGGTCGCGGCGCGCAGATGAAGGTCGACTGCAAGGTTTCATACACCTTCGCGGCGTGCCGGCAGAACGCCTGGAAGCCGCGCCGTGCCGCCGCCCCGGCGAAATCGCCGATCGCGTCGGCGGTCCGCTCGCGATCGGCAAACAGATCGAGCCGCTCGCGCTCGCTCCAGGCGTGGCGCGCGAGCACCTGGGCGGGGGTCATCGGCAGGCGCTCCTCCAGGCTGGCGCCGGCGGCAGCGAACAGCTCCTCGAAGACCCAGCGCATGGTGAGCACGGTCGCGCCCGAGTCGATCCGCGCCCCGGCGACCGTGAGCTCGCGCAGCTTGCCGCCCGGCGCGCTAGCGCTGTCGATCACCGTGACCGGCAGACCGGCGCGGGCAAGATCGATGGCTGCCGCCAGTCCGCCGACGCCGGCCCCGACTACGACCACCGGCTCCTGGCTCACGGGGCGGTCCTGGGCGCCGCTTGGCGGGGAGCTTGGCAAGTGTCCATTTTTATTGATAGTGTCAACTGTCATTCTAGATTGACAGAAAAAAGAAACCGGCCGCCGCGGACAGACGGCGCCGAGGGAGGTATGCCGATGAAGACCAGGATCGAGACCGCTCTGGCGACAGCGCTCGCGAAAGCGGAGGCCGGTGCTCCCCCGATGCTCGCCAGCGCCATCAGGTTCGCCGTATTTCCCGGCGGCGGGCGAGTTCGTCCCCGCCTGTGCCTGGCCGTCGCGCGAGCGTGCGGCGATGATGCGCCGCTGCTTGCCGACGCCGCCGCGACGGCGATCGAGCTGCTCCACTGCGCCTCGCTGGTTCACGACGATCTGCCCTGCTTCGACAACGCCAGTGTGCGCCGCGGCAAGCCGTCGCTGCACCGCGCCTTCGGCGAGCCGCTGGCCGTGCTGACCGGCGATGCCCTGATCGTCCTGTCGTTCGAGACGCTGGCCCGGGCGGGCGTTGCGTCCCCCGAGCGGCTGCTGCCCCTGCTGCTGACGCTGGGGCGCGCCGCTGGGGCGCCGCAGGGGCTGGTCGCCGGCCAGGCCTGGGAGAGCGAGCCGGCGGCGCCGCTGCAGGAGTACCACCGCGCCAAGACCGGCTCTCTTTTCACTGCCGCCGCCACCGCCGGTGCCCTGGCGGCCGGGAGCGATCCGGCGCCGTGGAGCCTGCTGGGCGATCGGCTGGGCGAGGCCTACCAGGTGGCCGATGACCTGCTCGACGCCGTGGCCCAGCCGCACGAGGCAGGCAAGCCGACGCTGCGCGATGCCAGCCTTGGCCGTCCGAGCGCCGTTCTGCGGTGGGGTGTCGCCGGGGCCTTGGAGCGCCTGCACGCTCTGATCGCCCAGGCTGTGGCGGCGGTGCCCGCGTGTCCGGAGGCCGAGCCGCTGCGCGCCCTGGTGCTGCGGCTGGCTGAGCGGCTGATCCCCGCGCACCTCAAGCGAGCCGCCGCGTGACCCAGATCATCCCCGGAGAGGCCCGCCCGCTGACCCTCGCTCGGCGCGGCACCTCCGTCTCAGACTGGTGGCTGGGTCTGCGCAACCGCATCCTCAGTAGCCCGCGTTTTCAGCGCTGGGCGGCGAGGTTCCCGCTCACTCGGCTGATCGCCCGCCGGCGGGCGTCCAGCTTGTTCGATCTCTGCGCGGGGTTTGTCTACTCGCAGGTGCTAAACGCCACGGTGAGGCTGCGGCTGCTTGAGGAGCTGACCGCCGGTCCGCAGACGGCGGCGGAGCTGGCGCCGGTGCTGGCGCTGGGGCCGGATGCGGCCCGGCGGCTGCTCGATGCGGCGGCCTCGCTGCGGCTGGTCGAGAGACGGGGGGGCGGGCGCTATGGTCTGGGCGTGCACGGCGCGTCGCTGATCGCCAACCCCGCGGTGGCGCGGATGATCGAGCACCACGCGCTCCTTTACCGCGATCTGGCGGATCCGGTGGCGCTGCTACGCGGCGAGCAGGCGAGCACCGAGCTCGGCCAGTTCTGGAGCTACGCCGGCCACTCGGCCGCCGTGCCGTCCACCGACGCGCAGGTGGCGCAGTACTCGGCGCTCATGGCCGGCTCGCTGTCGCTGATCGCGCAGGACATCCTGGAGGCCTACCCGCTGGGCCGCCACCGCTGCCTCCTCGATGTGGGCGGCGGCGAGGGGGCCTTCGTCGAAGCGGCGGCGCGCAAGGCCCCCGAGCTCCTGCTGTGGCTGTTCGATCTGCCCCCGGTGGCGGCGCGGGCGTGCGCTCGGCTCGGCCGCGCCGGCCTGGCGGGAAAGACGACTGTAATAGGAGGCGACGTGTTCCGCGATGCGCTGCCACAAGGGGCGGATCTGGTGTCGCTGGTGCGGGTTCTTCACGATCATGAAGACGCGCAGGCGCTGCGCATCCTCCAGGCGGTGCGGCGGGCGCTGCCGCCGGGCGGCGTGCTGCTCGTCGCCGAGCCGATGGCGGGCACCGCGGGCGCCGAGCCGATGGGCGACGCCTACTTCGGCTTCTACCTGCTGGCAATGGGGCAGGGACGGCCGCGCACGTCGGCGCAGCTGCGCGCGCTGCTGCAGGAAGCTGGCTTTGCCCGGGTGCGCAGCAGCAAGACCCGTCGCCCCATGCTCACCCGCTTGATGGTGGCGGAAGTCACTTGAGAGTCGTGTCAATTAAGGTTGACACTATATTTAGTCCATGTAGATTGACGGCATATGGACGCCCTGGCAGTTGTCATTCACGCACCCGAGCAGCTTGAGGTTCGCCGCCTGGCCCTCACGCCGCCGGGCACGGGCCAGGTCGTCGTCGAGGTCGAGTGGAGCGGCATCAGCACCGGCACCGAGCGGCTCCTTTGGAGCGGGCGGATGCCGCCGTTCCCCGGCCTCGGATACCCCCTGGTGCCGGGTTACGAGTCGGTCGGCCGGATCGTGCAGGCGGAACCGACAGCCGCCTTCGGCATCGGCGATCGGGTGTTCGTGCCCGGCGCGAGCTGCTTTGGCGAAGTGCGCGGACTGTTCGGCGGCGCCGCCTCTCACCTGGTAGTCCCGGCGGCGCGAGTCGTTCCGCTTGCCGATCACCTGGCCGAGCAAGGCGTGCTGCTGGCGCTGGCCGCCACCGCGCAGCACGCGCTGGTCGGAGGGGACGGACGACCTGCCGAGCTGATCGTCGGGCATGGCGTGCTCGGGCGCTTGCTCGCGCGGCTTTCGGTGAGCGCTGGCGGCGCACCGGTGGTCTGGGAGAATAACCCCGCCCGGGCGACCGGCGCGCTCGGCTATAAGGTGATCGATCCGCGCGACGATCTGCGCCACGACTACAGCTCGATCTACGACGTCAGCGGTGACGCGACGCTGCTGGAACAGCTGCTCAGCCGCCTTGCGCGCGGCGGCGAGATCGTGCTGGCGGGCTTTTACTCCGAGCCGCTATCGCTGCCCTTCCCGCTCGCTTTTCTCAAGGAAGCGCGGCTGCGCGTGGCCGCCGAGTGGCAGCGCCGCGATCTGGAGGCGGTCAACGCGCAGATCGCTGCCGGGCGGCTGCTGCTGGACGGACTCATTACGCACTGCCAACCGTTCTCGCAGGCGGCGCAAGCCTACGCGACTGCGTTCACCGATCCGTCCTGTTTGAAGATGCTCCTCGACTGGAGAACCAGCTCATGATGCAGCCCACCGTCGCAAGTCCCATCGCAGAGCTCACCGAGTTCAAAGATCGCCTGCGCGCCGAGGCAGCGCTGGAGCCCGAGCCGCCCACCACCGCGGCGCCGACCAAGAAGACGCAGATCATCGCCATCTACGGCAAGGGCGGCATCGGCAAGAGCTTCACGCTCGCCAACCTTTCCTACATGATGGCGCAAAAGGGCCGCAAGGTGCTGCTCATCGGCTGCGATCCCAAGAGCGACACCACTTCGCTCCTGTTCGGCGGCCGCGCCTGTCCCACCATCATCAATACCTCGGCCAAGAAGAAGCAGGCCGGCGAAGAGGTGGCGATCGGTGACGTCTGCTTCAAACGCGACGGCGTCTATGCGATGGAGCTCGGCGGCCCGGAGGTCGGGCGCGGCTGCGGCGGTCGCGGCATCATCCACGGCTTCGAGACCCTGGAGAAGCTCGGCTTCAACGACTGGGGCTTCGACTACGTCCTGCTCGATTTTCTCGGCGATGTGGTGTGCGGCGGGTTCGGACTGCCGATCGCCCGCGACATGTGTCAGAAGGTCATCGTCGTCGGCTCCAACGACCTGCAGTCTCTATATGTAGCCAATAACGTCTGCTCGGCGACCCAGTACTTCCGCAAGCTCGGCGGCCATGTCGGGGTGGCCGGCATCGTCATCAATAAAGACGACGGCACCGGCGAGGCGCGCGCCTTCGCCGAGCAGGTCGGGATTCCGGTCCTGGCGGCGATTCCCGCCGATGATGACATTCGCCGCAAGAGCGCCAAGTACGAGATCATCGGTCGCCCGGGCGGCACCTGGGCACCGCTGTTCGAGGAGCTCGCGACCAATGTCGCCGAGGCGCCGCCCCTCAGCCCGCGGCCGCTCGATCAGGATGCCCTGCTCGGCCTGTTCAAGGGCGATGCGGTGGGTCGCGATGTGGTGCTGCAGCCGGCGACGCTCGAGGACCTGACCGGCGCAAAGAGCATCAAGAAGCGCTCCCTCGAAGTCATCTACGACGCGGCGGTCTGAGGCCAGCCCATGGACCCGACAACCAAAAGCGCGCCCGCCCCTTCACCCACCGAGCCCGCGGTCGCCTGTCACAGCGGCAAGGCAACCCTGCGCGCCGCCGCCGCCGCCGCCGGTCAGAGCGCGACGCTCGATCGCTACGCCGCCGACTATCCGGTGGGTCCGCACGATCAGCCGCAGAGTATGTGCCCGGCGTTCGGCTCGCTGCGCGTGGGTCTGCGCATGCGGCGCACCGCTACCATCTTGTCGGGCTCTGCCTGCTGCGTCTACGGGCTGACCTTCACTTCCCACTTCTACGGCGCGCGCCGGACCGTGGGCTATGTACCTTTTAACTCTGAGACCCTGGTCACCGGCAAGCTGTTCGAGGACATCCGCGAAGCGGTGTTCAAGCTGGCCGACCCGGCTTTCTACGACGCCATCGTGGTCACCAATCTCTGCGTGCCGACCGCGTCCGGCGTGCCACTGCAATTGCTGCCCAAGGAAATCAACGGCGTGCGCATCATCGGCATCGACGTGCCGGGATTCGGCATCCCGACCCACGCCG
>DAOMZC010000361.1:0-6549 GCA_035437965.1 Pseudomonadota bacterium | reverse complement strand
GATCGTGCACCGCATCGGCGAGGTGCCGGTCGGGCGGGTCGAGGTGATCGGGGTAGGGCCGCGGGCCCAGGGGAAAGAGGGCCCGATCCAGCGTCTCGGGAGCGGCGTGCTCTTTGGCGCGCAGCTGGCCCTGCAGGCGGGCGCGCGTGCGCAGGCTGCGAAACACCGCTCGGCTGTAGCGCAGTCCGGCGAGCAGCGAGTCGTGCTCTGGCGTCGGCGGCAGCGCCGGGAGCTGGGTGAGCTCGGGCAGCGTCTGGTCGCCCTGCGTGGTGTAGAAGGACTCGCTCGGCGCGGTCGAGTACAGGTCGCTGACCGCCGGAGTCGGCGTGTTTCCCGATGACGAAGGCGGGGGCATCGCCACCGGCACCGCCGCCGGAGGCGGAGGCAGCGCGGCCGGGAGCAGGCCCGTCGGCGGCGTCGGCTCGTGGGGGGCGGCCAAGATGAGCAGCGGCGCCGGCATCTGCAGCGTCTTCTCTTCCCGCAGCTCGTGCGGCACCCCGCTCGCTGGGCCCGAGAAGTGGTGCGCCAGCAGCTGGGTTGAGAGCTCGTGGCTGGACAGGCTGTCCACTACCCGATCGCTGAGCGGCAGCATGCGGTGCGGGGCGACGATCCCCGGCAGCGTCGGCGGATCGAAGGAGTGATCGGCAACCGGCGAGCGAAGCCCGGGGGCCGGCGGCGGCAGGTCCGTAACCTCTTCGAGGTCGGCGTCCAGCGGGACAAGGGCGCGCTCGGTGCTCATGGTGGTTGGTCCAGGCTCGCGGGAGCCAGCCTAAGTGGGCGTAATCAGTCTCGATCCTAGCCTTACCGGGCCTCAGATCAAGCTCGTAAAACGGACCGCCGCCCGGACGCGGCTAGGGGAAGTTCGAGGAGCGCAGGAAGTGGTACTTGCCCAGGTACACCGCCATGAGGATTCCGATGAGACAGAGGCCGATCACGCCGTGCAGAGCAGAGGCGAGGCCGCGCGGCAGCGCGCTGTGGTCCGGGAGCTTCTGCCACTGCCGTAGCTTCACCACGCACAGGACGTGCACGGCGACCACGATCACGACCAGCGTCACCTTGGCGTGCAGCCAGCCGGCGTGGCGGAACGAGCCGTCGGGCCACAGCGACAGCTGGTAAAGGCCGCTCGGCAGCGACAGGGCCGCCCCCAGCGTGGCGAGGATGTTGAAGCGCCCAGCCAGCAGCGCCAGCCCCGCGCGCATGCCCGCCGGCTGCCGGGCCATGTGCACCATCACCCGCGACAGCGCCATCAGCCCGCCCAGCCACAGCACGGCTCCTAACAGGTGGAAAACAAAAGAGAAAGCGGTGCTCATAAGACGAATCATCTAGGGGGGGTCCGCGGCTTGTCAACACCCCTTGTCGGCAACTCGCCGGCGCGAGCCAGCGGCTGCGTTTTCCACCGAGCGGCACCCCAGCGGCACCCCAGCGGCACCCCAGCGGCACCCGCCGCCGGGCCGCGGGCAGGCGCCGACGGAAGATTTAGTGGGTTTATGCTCATTGAATTTTGTATTCTAGAACTCTGTTTTATTGATTTACGTTCGAGAAATTAGTAAGGTGGCTTTGGTGACAACTGCACGTAGACCACGAAGTGAGGGGCGTCTAGCCAAGTATCTGCGCCGGTGCGAGCGCGACTTCATCCTCAAGGCTTTGAAGATGCACCGCGGGCATAACAGCCAGACCGCGGTGTGGCTGGGGGTTAGTCGGCGCGCGCTCTACGACAAGATGCGCGACTATGGCCTTGACGGTGAGGCCTCGGCGATGCGCACCGAAGCGGGCATCATGGGGCCGCGCAAGGTCGAGCTCGACGGCGACGCAGACGAGTAGGCCGCTTCGCTCTTACCTCCATCCTGCTTCCCGACGCGGGCCGTCCAAAGCGGCCAGCCCGGTCGGTGCTGCTGCAGCGCTGGCCTGAGGCCACGGCGCAGCCCCGCACGACGCGGACCGGCACAGCGGACCGGCTCGGCGGATGGACGCAGCGGACCGACTCGGCGGATTAGCCCAGCTGGCCGACTCGGCGTTTGACGCAGCTGCAGCGGCCGGTGCCCAGCCTTCCAGGGCGCCGCGGCGGCTCGGCTGGTCAGCACACCGGCGCAGCCGTGGGCCGGCGAGTCCGACCGTCACTCTCGGCGCACTCTGGTTCAGATTCCCCGTCAGCTTCGAGCGGAGCCCTGCTGGTGCGAGCCGGCCGCTGCGCGAGCTTGGTGCCGCGCTCCGCCGAGCAAGCGGTCGGGGTTGGTTTTCTAGCGACTGAACCGCTCGCGGTCTATCGGTCCGGCGGGCCGGGCGCCGGGCGGCCACCCGCGGACCTGCGGCCGGACCGGCTGCAAAAACGGGTCGCTGAGCGCCCCTGATTTGATAGCATCGGCCCCCCCTTAAGAACGCGAGAATTCCATGTCGTTACAGCGAGATACCTCAGCCCCACCTCTCGGGCGGTTCGGCCTCTGTGTCGGACTCGCCTTATCGTTAGCGTTTTCGTTTTTCGGCACTGGCAGCGGGCAGCTAGAGCGGACCGCGACGGCGGCGGGCGCGGATGCCCAGGCCGGCGCGGCCGCCCCGACGCTGCGGCTGCCCAAGCTGGCGGCGCCGCAGCGCTACGCGCTCGATCTGACGCTGGTGCCGGCGGAGGAGACGTTCACCGGGCGCATCGACATCGACCTCAACATCCTGGAGCCGACCGCGGTGCTGTGGCTCAACAAGGGCCCGGAGCTGATGGTCCTGCAGGCGAGCCTGCAGCCCGGCGCGGCCAGCGGGACGCGGCCCCGGACCCCGGCCGCCGCCCCGGAGCTGCGCGCCCGCGCGACCTCGGTCGGCAAGGACTTCCTGTCGCTGACGTTCGACCGTCCGCTGGCCACCGGCCCGGCGCAGCTGCGCATCACCTACCGCGGCAAGCTGCCGATGCACGAGGGCGCTGGCCTTTACCGCGAGCGCGACGGCGAGGACAACTACATCTACAGCGACTTCGAGCCGCTCGATGCCCGCCGCGCCTGGCCGTGCTTCGACGAGCCGAGCTACAAGGTCCCCTGGCAGCTCACCCTGCACGTGCGCCGCGAGCATGTCGCCGTCACCAACGCCCCCATCGAGTCCGAGCACGAAGAGCCGGGCGGCTTCAAGCGCGTGGTCTTCCGCCCGACCCCGCCGCTGCCGAGCTACCTCCTGGCGCTCGCCGTCGGTCCGTTCGGCGTCGTCGACGCCGGCAAGGCCGGGCAGAAGGGCACCCCGGTGCGCATCATCACCCTGCGCGGCAACGAGGCGCAGGCGCGCTACGCGGCGCAGGTGACGCCGCCGATCCTGGGCCTCTTGGAGCAGTACCTGGGCCAGCCCTACGCCTACGACAAGCTCGACCAGATTGCCGTACCCGGCAAGCGCGGGGCGATGGAGAACCCCGGCCTTGTCACCTACGGACAGAACTTCATCCAGGTAAAGCCCGGCGAGGAGACGCTGATGGCGCGGCGCAGCTTCGCCAAGATCTGCGCCCACGAGCTCGCCCACCAGTGGACCGGCGACCTGGTGACCATGGCGTTCTGGGACGACCTGTGGCTCAACGAGTCGCTCGCCGACTTCATCATGAGCAAGATCATCGCCAAGTTTCAGCCAAGCTGGGAGGAGGTCATCGAGCGCACGAGCTCGCGCCTCGGGGCGATGGGCGCCGACAGCCTGGCGACCGCCCGCAAGATCCGCCAGCCGATCGAGACCAGCGACGACATCGTCAACGCCTTCGACGGCATCACCTACGCCAAGGGGATGGCCGTCCTGCTAATGTTTGAGAACTGGATGTCCGAGCCGGTGTTCCAGCGCGGCCTTGCCCGCTACCTGCGCGAGCACGCGCACAAGAACGCCACCGCCGAGGATTTCATCGCCACCCTGACCGCCGAGCTCCGCCAGTCGGCGCAGAGCCCGCCGGCCGGCACCTCGCCCGAGGCGGCGCGCGAGCTCGTCCGCCGGGCCGAGCAGCTACCCGCGGCGCTGCAGAGCTTCCTGGAGCAGCCGGGGGTGCCGCTCGTCTCGCTGGCGCTCGCCTGCGAGGGCGGGGCGCCGCGGCTGACGGTCAGCCAGGAGCGTTACCTGCCGCTCGGCGCCGACGTAACTGCCGCTAACAAGGGCAAGCCGCCGCTCTACCAGGTCCCGCTGTGCGTCCGCTACAAGGTCCCCGGCGAAGCGGAGAAGCGCGAGTGCCGGATGATGGACACCCAGCTCATGCAGTGGACGCTGCCGGCGGTGACCCGCTGCCCGGACTACGTGATCGCCAACGCCGGCTCGACCGGCTACTACCGCGTCCGCTACCAGGGCGACCTCCTCGGCCGCCTGCAGGAGCAGGGCCTCAAGCCCGGCGCGACCCTGCTCTCCGAGGCCGAGAAGGCGGCGCTGCTCGGCGACCTGGCGGCGCTCCTGCGCAACGGCCAGACCACCGCCGAGCAGGCCCTGCCGTGGGTCGGCCTCGCCGCGCAGGACCAGAGCCGCCACGTGCTCGGCGGCGCCGCCCGGCTCGCCCTCACCCTGCGCGACATCGTCCAGCCCGAGCAGCGCCCGAGCTACGAGCGCTTCCTCCGCAACACCTTCGGCGCCCGGCTGCGCGCGGTCGGCCTGCGCCCGCGCCCCACCGACGACGATAACACCCGCCTCCTGCGCGCCGGCCTGCTCCACGTGGTGATCGGCGAGGGCCACGACCCCGAGCTCGCCGGCGAGGCGCAGAAGCTCGTGCGCGGCTGGCTCGCCGACCGCAAGTCGCTCGATCCCGAGAGCGCCCACCAGCTCCTCGGCGTCGCCGCCGCCTATGGCGATCGCATGCTGTGGAACGAGCTGCACAAGGCGGCCCGCGCCGAGCGCGATCACACCGAGCGCAGCCGCCTCATCGGCGCCATGGCGAGCTTCGCCGATCCCGACATCGCGCGCGCCGGCATGGGCCTCATCCTGAAGGGCGAGTTCCCGGTCTCCGAGGCGATGCCGCTGTTCTGGGGGCCGCTCGCCTATCCCACCACCCGCCACCTGCCGCTGGAGTACGTAAAGCGCAACTTCGACGCCCTGGTCGGCCGGCTGCCGCGCGAGGCCGGAGCCGGGCTGGCGCGAGTCGGCGGCAGCCTGTGCACCGCCGCCGCGCACAGCGACGTCGAGACCTTCTTCAGCGGCCGCTCGACCCGCTACACCGGCGGCCCGCGCGTGCTCCGGCAGACCCTGGAGAAGATCAGCAACTGCGAGGCCCTCGCCAAGGCCCAGCAGGCAAGCCTCAGCAAGTTCCTCGCGCAGTTCTAATCCAAGGCCCTACCCGCTCCGTGAAGACCTCGAAGCGGGTGGCACCGGAGGCGGGGGCCCCGACGAGTAGGCTTCCTACTGGCCCTTCTGCATGACGATCAGGCGGTAGTTGTTAAACTCCGCCTGGCCCGCCGAGTACAGGACCTCGGACAGGAGCCGGTAGGGGGTCCGCTTGTCGGCCATGACGATGGCGATGCCGTCGAAGCTGCCGTTCTGCAGGGCGGCCAGCTTGCGCAGCCGCGCCCGGTGCTTGGTCAGGGCGCTCACCACCGGGGTGATCGCGTAGCCGGAGGCGCCGCCCTGCTTCCACGCCGGATCGACGGTCCCGCCCTTGACCTGGACCACCGCGTCGCCCTCGACGACCACCGCGCTCTGGGTGATGGTGATGTTGACCGCCGGCTGCGGCACCTTCTGCGCCGTCGAGGCCGGCAGCTGCAGCCCCGCCTGGGTGTTCATCGCCAGCTGCTGCACCGAGAACTGCTTGATGAGGAACACCAGCAGGATGGTCATCATGTCCATCATCGGCATGATGTTGAGGAAGTTTATCTCCTCGGCCTCTTCCTCGACCTTGCGGCGCAGCCGCCACAGCGTGCGGCGGGCCTCGCGAGCATTGACCTCGTGCGCCATCTAGTTCACTCCCGCTCCGAGAAGCACGCTCGGGAAGAGCACCTTGCCCTCGGCGCTGCGCATGGCGTCCATCGTGTGGACCAGGAGCTCGTAGGGGATCTGCGGGCTGGCGGTGATGATCGCCCGCTCCTCGCCCGGGTAGTGGGCCTTGATCTGCACGAGGGCCCGGCTCAGCCCGGCGAGGTCCGGCTGCCCGGCGACGAGCGGCAGCGTCGGCAGCTCGCTGGTCGTCTGGACCACGCTGGTCTGGCCCGGCCCCGGCGACTCCAGGCGGAAGCCGCGGAACAGCACCGCGCCCGAGGTCGCGATGGTGAAGCCCTTCTCGGTCACCGACACCGTCAGGTTGAGCTCCTGCTTGGGCGGCGCCTCGGTCGGGCTCGCGGCGGCGGTGAGCGCGGTGGGCAGGTTGACATTGATGCTGGTCAGCGTCGCCGAGAACGTCACCGTCGCCAGCAGGAACATGATGATGTTCATGATGATGTCCAGGTAGGGCACAAGGTTGAGCTCCCCGGACTCCTCGTGAAGCTCCTCGCCGAGCGCGCGGAGCTTGCGCAGGCGAAAGCGCAGCCGCTGGATCGTCATGGTTGCCTCATGGTGCGCAAGCTGCGTCGGCTCCGCCCTTATTCCTCGTCCTCTTCTTCGACCGGATCGCGGTAGCGCTCGTTGCGGCGACCGCGG
>DAOMZC010000360.1:0-6552 GCA_035437965.1 Pseudomonadota bacterium | reverse complement strand
TTGCTCGCGGCGCCCGTCGAGGCCGCGCCCGCCGACGCGGTGCCCACCGGCTCGCCACTCGGCGGCAGCGGCACCTGCGGGAACACCCCCGACAGCCGGTTGAGCAGGCGGTTCATCCGGCTCGCGGTGGGCGTCGCCGGGACGGCCGGGGCCGCCTGCGGCTCCTCGGTGACGACCTTGGGCAGCTCCAGGCCCACCCCTTGCACGACCTGCTCGATCGCCGCGATGATCTCGGCCATGTCGGGCGTCCGCACCTGCGGGTCGCGGGCGCAGGCGCTCGCCACCAGCACGCTCAGCATGGCGGCGAGCTCTTCGCTAAGACCAGTCGCCGGGTTGGCCGGGATGGGCTTGGGCGGCTGGTGCAGGTTGTCGATGACGAAGTCGGGGACCTCGTCGTAAAACGCCGGCCGCCCGGTCATGCACTCGTGCAGGATGGCGCCGAGGACGAACACGTCGCCGCCGACGTGCGGCCCGCGCTCGCCGGACAGGCACTCGGGCGGCCGATACATAAGCTTGTAAAGCGGCAGCTGATCATCCAGGCCCTGCGACCGCCGGCGCAGCGAGTGCAGCGCGTGCTCGACGATCATCACCCGGCCGGCGAAGTGGCTCTTGGCGCCGGGCCGGACGAGGAAGATGTTCTCTGGGCGCAGGTCGCCGTGCACCGCCCCGGCCTTGTGCAGCGCGTCCATGGCCTTGGCGACGGCCAGCACGGTCGCCAGCGCTCGATCCGGGGGCAGCGGCCCGCGCGCCAGCCGCGCCCGCAGCGTCTCGCCCTCAAGGAGCTCGGTGGCGAAGCCGGGGATCATCATGTGGTCGACGATCATCTTGACCGGCATGATCCCGGCGCTGACCAGCGGCTCGGCGTGGCGCAGATCGTCGCGCACCTGCAGCATCATGCCCTGCGTCGGCTTGAGCTCGCGCTTGAGCATCAGCACCGCGAACTTGCGCTTGAGGCGGGCGTTCTCGGCCTCGTAGGTGACCCCGAGCTCGCCCTCGCCAAGGATGCCCTTTATGAGGTACTCGCCTTGCAGCAGCTTGCCGATGCGGAGCGCAGGGGGGATGGGGTTGCCGACCACCCAGGTGGGCAACGCTTGAAGAGATTTGGGATCTGCGGGGCCTACACTCACGCGCCTAGAATAACATGCCAAGGAGGTCTTCTGACCATCTGGCCGGGCGCCCCGGGGGTCTTTTTCGACTTGCGCAGCTTTTCCGATGACGGGCATGCTGTGACCTTGTCCGCGCCAGCTAGTGGCTCGCGCCGACCTGGCAAGCCTGCAGTCGCCCCCGCCGCTGCTACCGGCCCGTCAGCGACCGCGACCACGACCACGACCACCTGGGACCAACCTGCGACTAATAAAGAGAAGCCGATGCCTGACAAGTACCCGATGACCCGACGCGGTCTGGCCATGCTCAAAGACGAGCTGAAACAGCGAAAGGAAGTCGAGCGCCCGCGCATCGTCCGCGCCATCGAAGAGGCCCGCGCTCACGGCGACCTCTCGGAAAACGCCGAGTACAGCGCGGCCAAAGAGGCGCAGTCGCACAACGAGGGCCGCCTGCAGAAACTTGAGGAGCTGGTCGCCCTGGCCGATGTCATCGACCCGACGACCCTGGGCGGCAAGAAGGTCGTGTTCGGCGCCACGGTGACGATCGAAGATCCCGACTCCGGCGAGCGCCAGACCTTCTCGATCGTCGGCGAGCACGAGGCCGACATCAAGGCCGGCCGGATGAGCATCACCGCCCCGGTGGCGCGCGCCCTCATCGGCCGCGAGGTCGGCGACAGCGTGCAGGTGCGGACGCCCAAGGGCAACAAGGAGTACGAGATCGTCTCCCTCAAGTTCATCGCCCTGGATTGAGGCCTGAGGCCTGAAGCCTGAAGCCTGAAGCCTAAGGCGCGATACCGGGCCGCCCGCGTTTGCGGGGCCCCCCATGTCATGTCATGTCGATGAAGATGAAGATGAAGATGTCGCCGCGCGCCGACGCGAGCTTTTCCCATAAGGGCTCTCCTCGGCGCGGGCTGGCGATGGGACCGCTGCTCTGGCAGGCTGGAGTAGGGCTGCTCATTGCGACGCTGCTCTTGCTCCTCCTCCTGGTGGCGGGGTCTGAAGATCGCGGCTTCATTTACATTGACTTTTGAGCTTCGTTTGTTCGAAAACACCCGGTCAATACGCTCGTCCGCAGCTTACAGGAGTACGCATGTCCAACTTTATCTTCACGTCGGAATCGGTCACCGAGGGACACCCGGACAAGCTCTGTGACCAGGTCTCCGATGCGGTGCTCGATGCCATCCTCACCAGCGATCCCCAGGCGCGGGTCGCCTGTGAGACGCTGAGCAAGACCGGCTACGTGATGCTCGCCGGTGAGATCACCACCAAGGCGCACATCGATTTCCCCACCGTCGTGCGCAGCACGATCAAAGACATCGGCTACACCCACTCCGAGATGGGTTTTGACTACCAGACCTGCGGCGTCCTCGTCGCGGTCGAGCACCAGTCGGCCGACATCGCGCGCGGCGTCGACGGCCAGGGAGTCTACAACCCCGACGAGCAGGGCGCCGGCGATCAGGGCATGATGTTCGGCTACGCCTGCGACGACACCGAAGAGCTGATGCCGATGCCGATCGCCCTGGCCCACCGGCTGTCGCGGCGGCTGGCGCTGGTGCGCAAGAACCACCAGCTCCCGTTCCTGCGCCCCGACGGCAAGTCGCAGGTCAGCGTGCGCTACGTCAACCACAAGCCGGTCGCCGTCGACACCGTCGTCATCTCCAGCCAGCACGCGCCCGATGTCGAGCACAAGACCCTCAAAGAGGCGATCATCGAGGAGGTCATCCGCAAGGAGATCCCGGCGCACCTCCTCGACAAGAACACCCGCTACCTGGTAAACCCGACCGGCCGCTTCGTCGTCGGCGGGCCGATGGGCGACTCCGGGCTGACCGGGCGCAAGATCATCGTCGACACCTACGGCGGCTGGGGTCGGCACGGCGGCGGCGCCTTCTCGGGCAAGGATCCGAGCAAGGTCGATCGCTCGGCGTGCTACTACGCGCGCTACATCGCCAAGAACATCGTCGCCTCGAACCTCGCCACCCGCTGCGAGGTCCAGGTCGCCTACGCGATCGGCGTCGCGGCGCCGGTCTCGATCAACGTCATGACGTTCGGCACCGGGCGCATCAGCGACGAGGCGCTGGAGAAGCTCGTGCGCGTCCACTTCGACTGCCGGCCGGCCGCGCTCATCCGCGAGCTCGATCTGCTGCGCCCGATCTACCGCAGCACCGCCGCCTACGGGCACTTCGGCCGCAACGAGCCGAACTTCACCTGGGAGCGCACGAACAAGGCCGCCGAGCTCCGCGAGAGCGCCCGCAGTCAGGTCGCCGCGTAAAGGCCCTTCAGTAAGCCAAGGCGCGGCAAGAATTTATCCCCGCCGCGCCACAGTCGGCTTGACGTTCCGCGCTGTAGGTCGTGAACTCGTATTATGAGACGAGTAATCGATCCTGACCTTATGGCCCCCCAGGGGGCTACCCAGCCTGATCTTATCCCCCTTACTACCCCTTCCAAGTCCAACCGGTCGCCCGAGCGATCGTGGTGGAGCTTCTCGCGCCGGAGCCTGGGCCTGCTCGGGCTCGTCGGTGCTTTAGGCACGTGTACGCCCGACTCGAGCACCACCCCGCCGGACATGATGATGGTCAAGCCGCCGCCGTCGTGCAGCATCAGCGGCGAGGGCGGCGCGGCGCCGGCGCTGAAGCTGACCTCGGTGCTGCTCGGCTCGCGGATCGCCCGGCCGGTGCAGCTGCTCGCCGCCCCGGACGGCAGCAAGCGGGCGTTCATCGTCAGCCAGACCGGCCACGTCTTCCTCGCCAACAACCTGGACGTGAGCAGCGCCGCCAGCGACTGGCTCAACCTGGAAAAGAACGTCGACTCCACCGGCGCCCAGAGCGGGCTCCTCGGCCTGGCATTCGACCCGGCGTTCCCCCAGAACGGCCGCATCTACGTAAGCTACACCCGCCGCCAGGGCACCACCCTGCAGCTGGTGGTGAGCCGCCTGCTCGTCGCCACGCCGCCTTCGGGGGCCCCGGATCCGGCGTCCGAGGTCGCGCTGTTGAAGGTCGACCTGCAGGCCGATACCCACGTCAGCGGCCCCATCGCCTTTGGCCCCGACGGCTACCTGTACATCGGCACCAGCGACGGCGGCCAGGACGGCGATCCGCAGGATAACGCCAAGAACCTGGGCTCGCTGCTCGGCAAGATCCTGCGCATCGACGTGAGCAAGGGCGACAGCTCGTACCTCATCCCGCCCAGTAACCCCCTTGTCGGCCAGACCGGCGTGCGCGAGGAAATCTGGGCCTACGGCCTGCGCAACCCCTCGCGCCTGTCGGTCGACGCCCTCAACGGCGCCGTGTGGGCCAGCGACCAGGGCCAGAGCACCACCGAGGAGATCAACTCGATCACCCCCGGCGGCAACTACGGCTGGAACGGTCTGCAGGGCATCGACTGCTACAAGCCGATGAAGAACTGCAGCCTGGCGGATGTCGTCCCGCCGACGATCTCGTACCCGCGCACCGACGGCAGCGCGGTGATCGGTGGCCTCATCTACCGCGGCCAGAAGCTGCCGGGCCTGTACGGCTCGTATGTGTTCGGCGATCAAGCCTCGGGCACGCTGTGGGCGCTGCCGCCGGTGGACGATCAGCTGACCTCGTTCAAGCGGACCACGCTCGGCCGCAGCGATCGCCAGGTGCTCGGCTTCGGCGCCGATGCCGACGGCGAGCTGTATGTGCTCGACAACAAGGAAGGGTCGATCTGCCGCGTCGATCCGCCCGATGGGACGCCGCCGACGCTGACCTGGCCGCTGCTGCTCAGCAAGACGGGCTTCTTCAGCGACCTGCCGACGCGCAAGCTGAGCCCGGGCATCCTCTCGTACGACGTCAACACCGAGCTGTGGTCCGACGCCGCGGACAAGGAGCGCGGCCTGTACCTGCCGCCCGGGTCCAAGATCACCTACAACGACGACACCACCAGCTGGGAGCCGCCGGTCGGCGCGGTGACGATCAAGAGCTTCCTCATCGCCGGCAAGGCCATCGAGACGCGCCTTTTGCGCCGCGAGGCGGACGGCTGGCACGGCGCGAGCTACCGCTGGAACCAGGCCGGCACCGACGCCAACCTGATGACCAGCAACGCCGCGGTGCCGGTCGCCGGCCAGGTCTGGCTCTACCCGAGCCGCGCCGACTGCCTGCGCTGCCACACCAAGGCGGCGAGCCAGGTGCTGGGGCTGAGCACCGCGCAGATGAACCTCGATCACGACGTGCAGGGCAACGGGACGGTGGCCTCGCAGATCACCACGTTCAAGCAGCTCGGGGTCTTCAGCAACCCGCCGGCGCAGGACCCGACCATGCTCACCCGCTTCCCGGCACCGACGGATATGACGGCGCCGCTGGCGGTGCGGGCGCGCGCCTACCTGCACGCCAACTGCGCCCACTGCCACCGGCCGGGCGGCCTGGCCGACGCCACGTTCGACATCCGCTTCAATACGCCGCTCGCCAGCAGCGGGCTGTGCGGGGTGACGCCGACCAAGGGGGATGCGGGCGTGCCGGGCTCGCAGCTTATCAAGCTGGGCGAGCCGCTGAACAGCGTGATGTGGCTGCGTATGACCTCGCTCAATCCGTCGCTGCGCATGCCGACCCTGGGCACGACGGTCATCGACTCGACCGGGGCCAACCTGGTCTACGACTGGATTCGCAGCCTGACGAACTGCAACTGAGCCGCGCCGCCGCTGCCCCTCCGCGGGCGGCGGCCTGGTGTCGAGCCGGGCGGTCGGCCTACACTGCCCGGATGCCGCCCACACCCTACCTTTTCGAGACCGAAGAACACGCCACCCTGCGCGCCCAGGTGCGCCGCTTCGCCGAGACCGCGATTGCCCCGAGCGCCTCGCTGTGGGAGGAGGCCGGCGAGTTTCCCCGCGACCTGTACAAGGAGGCCGCCGCCGCCGGCATCACCGGGATCGGCTATCCCGAGGCGTATGGCGGGGTGGGCGGCGACCTGACCCACGGGCTGGTGGTGACCGATGCGCTGACGCTTTACGGGCGCTCGGTGGGCACCGCGGTGGGTCTGGGGAGCCACACGATCGCACTGCCGCCGATCCTGGCCCTGGGCAGCGAGGAGCAGAAGCGCCGCTTCGTGCCGCCGGTGCTCGCCGGGGAGCGCATCGCGGCGCTGGCGATCACCGAGCCGGGCGGCGGCAGCGACGTCGCCGGCCTGCAGACGCGCGCCCGCCGCGACGGCGATTTCTATGTGGTCGATGGCAGCAAGACCTTCATCACCTCGGGCTGCCGCGCCGATCTGGTGGTCGCGGCGGTGCGCACCAGCCCGGACGCCAGCCAGCGCCACGCCGGCCTGTCGCTGCTGGTGATCGAGCGCGGCACGCCGGGCTTCACCGTCAGCCGCAAGCTCAAAAAGACCGGCTGGTGGGCCTCGGACACCGCCGAGCTGTCGTTTCAGGACTGCCGGGTGCCGGTGGCCAACCGCCTGGGCGACGAGGGCTCGGCGTTCGTCGCCATCCTCAGCAACT